>NZ_JBXYJG010000008.1:0-120383 GCF_057396255.1 Psychrobacter sp. CX21
GAGACTTTCCCAAACTTTGTGTAACTGCTTATAATCCATAGTAAAGGAGAATAAGCAATGACAAAACAAACAGAACTAAAAAAACTAGCCGAACAAATGGCCAAACACGTTGGCAGCTTTGAAGACATCAAAGCATTTCAAAAAGAGCTCATGCAGTCATTTATTGACACTGCATTAGAAGCCGAGATGGAAGAGCATCTAGGCTATCCTAAGCATGAAAAGGCGGATACCCCAAACAAGCGCAACGGTCACACCAAAAAGACAGTGCGCAGTGACACAGGTGAGATTGAAGTATCTACACCCAGAGACCGTGAAGGAAGCTTTGATCCTGTATTGGTTGCAAAGCATCAAACTCGTATCACTGGGCTCGATGATAAAATCATCATGTTTTACGCCAAAGGCCAGACAACCACTGAGATTGTTGAGAGTATCAAAGATATCTATGACGTTGATATCTCAACCAGTCTCGTATCAAGGGTTACTGACAACATCATAGATGACATCACAGCATGGCAGAATCGTCCACTAAGTAGCTTATATCCTATCGTATATTTAGACTGCATTGTCGTTAAAGTACGTCAAGACAAGCAAATCATTAATAAAGCCATCTATCTGGCCTTAGGCGTCAATCTTGAGGGCAAAAAGGAGCTACTGGGTATGTGGCTATCGGAGAATGAAGGCGCTAAGTTCTGGCTAGGTATTCTCACTGAACTACAAAACCGTGGGGTTCAAGATATTCTTATTGCCTGTGTGGATGGTTTAAAAGGCTTTAGCGAGGCAATTAATACGGTATATCCAAACACACAGGTTCAGCTATGTATTGTGCATATGGTACGTTACTCTATGAAGTTTGTACCATGGAAAGATAGAAAAAAAGTAGCGGCTGGTTTAAAGGCGGTTTATGGTGCTGATACGCTTGAGCTGGCAGAGGCTAGCCTTGAGCAGTTTAATGAGATCTGGGGCGATAAATACCCGCATGTGGTTACCTCTTGGCGCAATAATTGGGAGGGCTTAACCGTGTTCTTTGATTACCCGAAAGACATTAGAAAAGCCATTTATACGACCAATGCTATCGAGTCATTAAATAGCGTGATTCGTACCGCTGTGAATAAGCGTAAGATATTCCCATCTGATCAAGCGGCGTTAAAGGTTGTTTATCTAGCGACTCAGCAGGCGTCTAAAAAGTGGTCGATGCCCATCCGTAACTGGACGTCTGCTCTTAATCGATTTATGATTATGTTCGATGAGCGTGTTAGTAAGCATTTAATCTAAATTGCAGTTACACAGAATTCAGGATGGGCTCGAGTCTGTTAAACATTCATATATTACAACTATGGCTTTAAATTAAATATCTAACTTCTACGCCATGTTGTTCCCGCTTTACTGTCTTCTAATACCACCTTACTGTCTTGTAGGATATTTCGAATCTCATCAGCACGTTTAAAGTCTTTGTTAGATTTAGCATCAATACGTTCTTGTATTAGCACATCTATTTGTTCATCAGTAAGCTGATCACTATCCGTCTTCCCTATTTGAGCTTGCAAAAATTCGCTTGGGTCTAGTTGACCGATATTTAAAATTCCTGAAAGCTCTTTTAGTTGTTGAGTAAGCGACTTAAGCTTGTCTATATAATCATTTGAATTAACGTCACGGGCAAGTTTATTCACCTCTTTTGCAAGACTAAATATCACACTTAGCGCCAAAGAGGTATTAAAGTCATCGTTCATTGCAGAAATAAAATCTTGCACATAGTGACTGTTGTAAACACTATAATTTGTACAGTCTTTGATTTTAATGTCTATACTTTTATTATCAAAGCTTATATTGTCTATGTTTGATACAGAATCTGGTTTGGTTGCATCTAGTACTGCATTTGCAGATTTGAGCGCTTGGTATAAGCGTGTTAATCCTGCATGAGCTTCTTTTAACGCTGCATCAGAGAAATTAACCTGACTTCGGTAGTGGCTCGATAAAATGAAAAATCTTATCGTCTCAGGATGGAAGCTTTGCATCACATCCCGAATTGTAAAAAAGTTGCCTAAAGACTTAGACATCTTTTCACCATCTACATTGATAAAGCCCACATGCATCCAGTTATTTGCATAAGTGCAGCCTGTGGCGGCTTCTGATTGAGCTATTTCATTTTCATGGTGCGGGAACTGTAAATCGTGGCCGCCACCGTGTATATCAAAGCTATTTCCCAAGCACTCAGTTGACATCGCTGAACATTCAATGTGCCAACCCGGCCGTCCACTACCCCATTTAGAATGCCATTGCGGCTCACCCGACTTTGCCGCCTTCCACAGTACAAAATCAAAAGGATTCTTCTTATCCGTTTCTACATCCACTCTCGAACCTGCTTGCATATCCTCTAACTTTCTTTTAGATAATTTGCCATAGTCTTCAAAAGACTCTACTGAATAATAAACATCGCCGTTTAAGCCTTCATAGGCATAATTATTATTTTCAAGCGTTTCTATCATCGATAGCATATCGGGAATGTAATCTGTAGCGCGTGGTTCAGCGTCTGGGTTCATGCAGCCTAAAGATTGAGAGTCTTCATGCATGGCCTTTATGAATCTAGCCGTCAACGCTCCTATTTTTTCATTATTCTCATTCGCGCGTGCAATAATCTTGTCGTCAATATCTGTTATATTTCGCACATAATTGACATCATAGCCAAGGTGACGCAACCACCGACTCACAACGTCAAATGCAACAATAACGCGGGCATGCCCAATGTGACAATAATCATAAACTGTCATGCCGCAAACATACATACCGACTTTACCTGCTTCAAGCGGCTCAAAGTTACATTTTTCTGTACGCATTGAGTCGTATAACTTTAAGCCATTTTGGTTTTCAATCAATAGCTGAGATAATGCCTTAGAAGTACGATTAAGTGTTGCTTTTGACATAATTTAAAACCTTCAATGAATACGTAACTTTATTAACAGAAATGGAATACATGATATGGAATGCAAGATATAAAATCTAATGCTAAACGTCTTATTATAGTCAATTAATTAATTTTGGTCTGTTGAATTTGGGGTGTCATCTTACCTAAGCTCACTATAAATTGCTACATAACAAGATACTACTAATCAGTAAATGCTACTAAGCACGAATCAACATTATAAAAACTTCGACAATGCTAGCTTCTTGCTCGACACATATAAGTTAAACACATTTAAGTTAAACTCCTATAAGTTAAACACATATAAGTTAAATAAATAAAAGGATAAAGAAATGGGAAATCGTTTAAGTAAAATTTATACTCGCACTGGAGATGATGGATCAACAGGTATGGCTAATGGGGATAGAATTAGTAAAGCTGATATTTTATTCGATGTTATTGGAGATGTTGATGAATTAAATTCGCATATCGGTATGATTATATCGCATCTTAATGAGTTACATTCAAACCCTAATAAACATTCTGATAGTCACCACATCCCTTCTATAATGGATGTAGTTGAAAATTTAAATATAGTTCAGCATCTATTATTTAACGTAGGCGGTGAATTATCTATGCCTCAGTATAAAGGTATTGATACCTCGCATATTATGTGGTTAGAAGATGAAATCGACATCATCAATAATCAGCTATCAGCATTGAAGGATTTTATCTTGCCTTCTGGGTCTATGCTAGTGAGCCAAATACATATTACTAGAACAGTATGCCGCCGTGCTGAACGTCAAGGGGTTCGTCTTAAAAACAAAGCATACGATGGGATTTCTGATGATATTCTAAAGTTTCTTAACCGTCTATCAGACTGGCTATTTGTTCTTGCTAGATATTGCACCAAACTAGAAGGGTCTAATGAGGTATTATGGAATAAAACTATATTAAGTAAATTTGATCAGTAATGAAAAGGTTAATTGAGTCTTATCTTATAATCTATGAAGTTTATAAGGGTATACATAGATTGAAAAAGGATCAAATGTTCAATTTGATCCTTTTTTTATTTAAAATATAATTTTTTTAGAACTGTCTTAGTAAGTACCTTTTTCTTCAATGATGAGCATCTCTATGCTGTCGTCAGTTGGCACTTCAAATTCTTCACTTGAGGGTATTGGTTTTTCAATCACATCTTCTATATCACGTTCAGGTTTGGCAGGTAAGGTCGGTTCAATAGGATTAACCTGCTCAGTAGGCCGTGTTTGTTCAGGTTCGTAAGTAGACCGAGGTTCAGAGTCATTTCGGTTCGAATTACTACTTATTTGATCATCATTATCATAAGAATTATCTATCGATGGTGGCTGAACAACCACCGTACGAGATGGTGCAGTAGGTGGCCTGCTAGCATCGAGTGCAGACTTATACTGAGATCTGGCAATGATATCTGCTGCTGCTGAAAGCACAGGCGGGAACCCTACGATACGGGCCACAGGCTGACCATTTTGTTCACCAACCACATAATTAAAATCGTTACTAACAAGCATATTATTATTTAAAGTCACATTTTTTGTTCTTAAATAATTATTCAAATTGCCTTCTTCAAGCAGCTCATAAACTTTTTTAGCGCGTGTTACATCTTTATTAGGTAGCGTTAAGCTTAGGCTTGAATTACAGGTTACCACACCTTGAGCATTGGTCTGTTGTAATACTTTTGGATTAGCCACATCAATTAATATGGTGTTGACTGCATTGTTTGCATCACTATAGTTTAAAGTTGTACCCGCCCGCTCTCCAAAACTTTTAAATAAGTTCTGAGTTTGAGAGCTGACAGATGACTTGACAGATTGAGTCAATTGATTCAAAACAGCAGGATCATCACATTCTATAGTAATTGTATTAACCGCCGCATCGTTGTTCATACCATCA
The DNA here is from genome assembly GCF_057396255.1 of Psychrobacter sp. CX21. Taxonomy (NCBI): domain Bacteria; kingdom Pseudomonadati; phylum Pseudomonadota; class Gammaproteobacteria; order Moraxellales; family Moraxellaceae; genus Psychrobacter; species Psychrobacter sp. CX21. The sequence continues at coordinate 4,829 of NZ_JBXYJG010000008.1, forward strand.
ACCGTCACTTGCTCATCTTGAGGATTAGTGGCATCCGTATCGGTTTTATCTTTCTTCGTACAACCAACAGCCGTTAGGCCGCAAACTACTGCGACTCCTAATAATTTCTTATGACGAGCGATACTGTCTAAACTTAATGTCATCTTGACCTCTTAGCTTATTATTTCTCTTATTTTGGTATAAGGAGATAAGTGTTATAAAAGTTATAATACTAAAAATACATTAATGTATTTTTAAACTTGAATGTTATTAATAAACTTTAAATAAAAGTGTAGTATTAAAATTTTAGAGTCGATTTATTAATCTACTGTCAATAAATAAATGAAACAACAAAAGGTTAATAGACACTAAATAACGTTTTTAACTTATCTTAATTCATAAAGTACATAGAATGTTAAATATGCATATATAGGCTATTATACGCCAAATCTTATTTATTTGTTATTCAATATACTCTAATCAATAAGCGTTTATTGAATGATGTTATTAATTACCTACAAACCATTTAATTTTAATAGCTTACATGAATATCAGTAGAGCCCATTATGACTTCAAAGCATAGTTCGCCCTCAAGCCTACCACAGCTTAGTATTGTAAAAATGTTAAGGTCGAGTAATACCCGTTTGCTAGGTCATCGCGGCGTACGTGGTGAACAATTTGAAAATAGTTTAATAGGATTCAAACATTTAGCAGCATTAACAAAGCGTTCGTCAGGTTTGCTAGCGGGCGTAGAGTTTGATGTTCAATTAACACAAGATGGTGAATTGGCGGTTTTTCACGATGATATTTTGCTTAGGCTATTTAAGTTACAATCAAGAATAGATAACATCTCATTTAAAAAGTTGCAACACTTGACAGAGGGTAACTATCAAGTTGCCTCATTAGAACAGTTAGCGCCACTTTTAGAAAGCTATCAACACATTGAATTAGAAATTAAAACTCACAATAGAACCAATTACGCTAACCTCATAAAAGCTCTTAATGACTCCCTTTGTCAGAAATTACTCGTCTCTCTTCCTATTACACTCACCAGCTTTGATTTAAAATTGCATGAATTGATCAATGCACATCCTATCCTAAAAACTTTTAGAAGAGGGTTACTTGTTGAGTTGCATGACAGTGTCATAAAAGATATTGCTTCACATACCAACAATCGGCCTATATCTGATATAACTGATTATCGTTCATTTAATCTTAATACACTGACATCTACCGAACAACCTTTATCACAAGCACCTCATATTGCCATGCGTTTAGGCTGCAAAAGTGTGGGACTATACTTCGCCCTCTACGGTCCATCAATAATGAGACTATGCAAGCACCACGGACTATCGACTACGGCTTGGACGGTTAATGAAACAGATGAAGCCAAACGCTTAATCAAGCTTGGGGTTCGTTATATTATTACGGACTTCCCTACTAATTTACTGGAAGACGGGGCTGCACATACTTAATAGCACTAATAAATGTTACCAATTATTGTTACCAATAACTGTTTTAAGTGTTTATTGAAAGTAAATTTTGACCAATTAACTAATAACTGAGTGAATAAATGTTCACTTTAATACAAGTTTGGGGTATGCTATTAGTTCAGTAATTAATAGATTGCAAGGACAGCTTTTAGTATGCTTTATGAAACCAAAAACCCTCTCAATAAGTTATCTCACGCATTGAGTAGCACGTTACGTCAAGGTAAACGTGTTTTAAACGACTTTCCCGAAGTGATACAGACACTGCGCCGTCGTGTTACACCAAGTGTTAAGAAGCCATCAACTGATCTTTTAGACTTTAATGACCGTTTTGATAACCCTAAGCTCACCATACCTACAGTCAAAGCTTCAGATTCTAGTTTATTACAATTCAATCAATCTGCTACTCAGCCTATAGATAACGAGCTTGCCGAAGAGCTTGCCTTCAAGCGAGCACCAATTAACTGGGTTCCAGCTGTGGTGCTGGTTGCGACACCTCTTGCTGCTGCAGTTATCACGCCTTGGTATCTAATGAAACACGATGTGAGTGCGCCGGTTTGGGGCGTGTTTGCTGCAGTTGGTGTTTGGACCAGTTTAAGTATCACCGCAGGCTATCACCGGCTAATGTCTCATCGTAGTTATAAGGCACATCCTGCGGTGCGCAATTTTTTCTTAGTCGGTGCTACACTAGCCGTTCAGGGTTCAGCATTTGATTGGTGCTCTGGACACCGTACCCACCACAAGTATGTCGATGACCGTATGAAAGATCCCTACTCTGCAAAGCGTGGTTTTTGGTTTAGTCATATTGGTTGGATGTTAAAAAAATACCCAAGTGGCAATTTTGATTATAAAAACATTCGTGATTTGACCAATGATAAAGTGCTGCAGATTCACCATAAATACTATGGTCTTTGGGTATTGGGCGCTAATGTAGGGCTAATTGGCGCTATTGGCTGGGTCGTTGGTGATGTATGGGGCACCTTATTATTAGCGGGTCTGGTTCGCTTAGTGCTTAACCATCACTTAACCTTCTTTATCAACTCCTTATGCCATATGCATGGTAAGCGTACCTATACTGATACCAACACTGCGCGTGATAATTTTATATTAGCTATCCCCACATGGGGTGAGGGTTATCATAACTACCATCATTTCTTTCAGTATGACTATCGCAATGGGGTTAAGTGGTGGCAGTATGACCCGACAAAGTGGCTGATTTCGGTGTTAGCTAAAGTTGGTTTGGCATCTGATTTGCGTGTGGTAGATGATACGACCATCAAACATGCTGAGGTTAATATGCAGTTTAAGCGCGCCCAGCAGAAAATTGAGCATATAAAAACCAACAAACTTGAAGATGACTCGCTACTCCCCTACTCAATACAGACTTTTAGTGACCGTATTCAGTTTGAATATGACCTATTCACCGAGACGGTAAAAGAGTGGCAAGCGCTTAAAACTAAGTCAATGCAATTGAAAAAAGAAGCCATTGCCGATAAACTTCATGAAGTTGATGATATGCTGAGTGATCAATACGCGCTTATTGAGGGGCGGATATTTGCCCACAATAGAAATGTGAAACGAGCCTTTCGTACCGTCGGCTTTAAATCAGTCTTATAAACACTAAAAACTATAATAATAAACTTTGTTTCCTCCTCCCCTTCTTATAAGGGGGTTTTTTTTGACTTATAAGCTGTCACCTCTACAGTACTGTGTATTATAGTCATCAAAACTTAAATTGGTTATGAGGCAACCGAGTACAAGTTATACTTACATAGACCTACTTGATTAGCTCATAACTTTTTAATAGATTGTTGGCTAAGCAGTTAGTTAACATCAAGTATGCGTTAGCAAACTTATAATATTAGATACTATCCTTTTAATTAAACGATTAAAGCTAAAATCATGAATTATAACAACAGTTACGCAAGACTTGATGAACGTCTATATAACAAACAAAACCCTTCCCCTTTATCTAATCCTAAAGCTGGTCACTTTAACCCCATCGTTGCCAATCAAATTGGTTGGGATAAAAATGATACATTAATGGATAATTGGGTAGAGATCATCGCAGGTATCAAAATACCTAATGGGTTTGAACCTTTAGCAATGGCGTATGCAGGGCACCAATTTGGTCATTGGGCAGGTCAGCTTGGCGATGGACGCGGCTTACTTATGGCGCAGGTTATCGATAACAATAATCAACTTACAGACCTTCACCTTAAAGGCGCAGGACTCACCCCCTTTTCACGTATGGGTGATGGACGTGCGGTGATGCGTAGCACGATTAGAGAATATTTGTGTGGTCATGCTATGTCGTGTTTGGGTATTCGATCTTCGAATGCGTTGGGATTCATCACTTCTGATACGCCAGTACGCCGTGAGCGTATGGAACAAGGTGCTGCGCTTATGCGTGTAGCGGATACTCATATTCGTCTTGGCCATGTTGAATGGATTGCAAACTTTGCTCCAGAGCTTATGCATGACTTCACCAAGTACATGATTGAAACCTACTATCCTGAATATAAATCATCTAGTACACCAATAGCTGATTTTATTTCAGCTGTTGTTCGACGAACCGGGACTCTGATTGCTAATTGGCAATTAATAGGGTTCGCGCATGGTGTTATGAATACCGACAATTTATCGATAACTGGTACGACTATAGACTACGGTCCATTTGGGTTTATGGAACGTTTTAATCCAGCGTGGATAAACAACCATTCTGACTACACTGGACGCTATTCTTATCAAAACCAGCCGGCTATTGGTCATTGGAATCTAAATATTTGGATGAAGCATTTTATGCAACTTTCAAATAGGAATATTTTTGTTGATACAAAAGAAAATATTAATCGAGAAGTATTGGATAAATGTTTGGCCCAATACGAACCAGTTTTCTCTCGCCACTATCAACAAGGTATCTGTCGTAAATTAGGCTTGCCTTGGTCTCTACTCTCTACACATACTAAACTTAAAAAGAATCCAAACCGTACAGATGACTTTAATAGTAAGGCAGATAGTAATATAAGAGATAAATCGAATAATTTTAATGACAACACGGCAATAGAACCAGATGATACAAAAAGAATAAACGATACGCTCAAACTCGCCTTTGAGTTTTTAGAGTTGATCGAATCCAATAAATTAGATTATACCAATAGCTTTAGAGCACTGATTGCAGTGTTTACAGAAGACAGCTCAAGTTATAATCATGAATATAATCATGAATATCCAAATGATTATCTACATGAACAATTACTTATGAAAAAATTAAAAGATGAGCTAGCAGCCGATCAGTTAGAAGCATTTGAGCAGTGGATAAGTAACTATAAATCACATGTGCAACATATTATAACTAGTAATGGCAAGCTTAATCGCGGTCATCCGAGCCGAATTAGTGATTTAATAGAAAATTTGACAAAAGCTAATCCCGCTTATGTACTTCGTAATAATATGGCTCAACAAGCGATTGAAATGGCTCTGCAAGGTAATTTTCGTGAAGTAGATAGATTGTATCAATTATTATCTACCCCTTACGATGTGCAGTCAATTGCTCAAGAAAGTGACTTTACACCTCCTGCACCTGATGAAGAGCCCTTAGTGGTGAGTTGTTCATCTTAAGTTAATAATGATGGTTCAAAATCAGTTTTAAATTATTAATTAGACGTTAATAATAAGGCCATAAGTGTCTTTTTTTGATATGAATAGCTACTTGATTATTCGTTGATTTAGACTTGTAATTAGTTAATTACTCCTTATTAGTTTCTTAATTAGTTAATTACTCTTTATTAGTTTCTTAAATAGTTACTTTAATAATTAGTTTCTTGAATAGTTGCTTCATTCAATAATTTATAACTATACTTGGATTGATTTGATTAAGTTAGATCAATAATTTGTATCATAAATTTGTACAAATAAACCAAATTTGCATTTCGTATTTGAACCGAATTGCGTTACCCTATATTGTAATAATTTATATCACCTTCAATCTTAGATATTAGTGATATAATATTAAGATTGAAAATTGCGACACTTATGAGTCTCCCTTTAGCGGAGTTCCTTTTTATTCAAGTTATAATTGGTCTTAAACATGAGCGATATTACTTCAAATACCCCTGCCGTTCCTAATGATATTAGCAAATTAAATCAAGAGCAGTTCGAACAATCTGCCCTGCATTATCATGAGAATCCTATTCCAGGTAAGATTTCTGTTACCCCTACGAAGCAAATTGCTAACCAGCATGATTTAGCGTTAGCTTATTCACCAGGTGTTGCAGTTCCTTGTTTAGAAATACAAAAAGACCCAAAGCTTGCAGCAAAATACACTGCTCGAAATAATTTAGTAGGCGTTGTGACAAATGGTACGGCCGTTCTTGGACTGGGTAATATCGGCCCATTAGCTTCTAAACCTGTCATGGAAGGTAAAGGCGTATTATTTAAGCGTTTTGCTGGTATTGATGTCTTTGACATAGAAGTTGCTCAAAATGATCCCGACAAGTTCATTGAAGCGGTTGCCTCTTTAGAACCTACATTTGGCGGCATTAATTTAGAAGATATCAAAGCCCCTGAATGTTTCAAAATCGAGCGTGAATTGCGCGAACGTATGAACATTCCAGTATTCCATGATGACCAACATGGTACTTCAATTATTGTTGGTGCCGCACTCATCAACGCTCTACAACTTATTGACAAAAAAATCGAAGACATCAAAGTTGTTTGTTCTGGTGCAGGTGCTGCCGCTATCTCTTGCTTAGATTTAATCTGCGCTCTTGGTGTTAAAAAGTCAAACATCTTTGTATCAGACTCGCGTGGCATTATCTCAACCAAACGCGAAAACTTAGACGAAAGTAAACAGCGCTATATACGTGACACCAATGCGACAACTTTAGAAGAAGTTATGCCAAGTACTGATATGTTCTTAGGACTATCTATGCCAGGCGTTTTGACTAAAGACATGGTTGAAAGCATGGCGCGCGATCCAATTATCTTTGCGTTAGCTAACCCAACTCCTGAAATTATGCCAGAGATTGCTCATGCCATTCGTGATGACATTATTATGGCAACGGGTCGTTCCGACTATCCTAACCAAGTCAATAATGCTTTGTGTTTTCCTTATATCTTCCGCGGAGCTCTAGATGTTGGGGCCACTACTGTCAATGAAGAGATGAAAATTGCCTGTGTACATGCAATTGCTGCTATGGCACATGTTGAAGCCACGCCGCTTCAAGGTCAAAAATACATCGACACCAGCAAAACGTTTGGTCGTAATTATCTGATCCCAGGCCCACTTGAACCTAACTTAATTATTGAGATTGCCTCTGCGGTTGCTAAAGCTGCAATGGATTCAGGTGTAGCTACTCTACCGATCGAAGACTTTTCTGCTTATCGTCAAAAGCTATCTGCTTTTGTTTATAACTCCGCTTTAATAATGAAGCCATTGTTCGCTCGAGCTAAAGAAGATCCAAAACGCATTGCCTTTAGTGAAGGCGAGGATCCAAATGTACTACGCGCCGTTCAGGTAGTTGTTGATGAAGGCTTAGCCAAACCTATATTAATAGGCAGACCGGCTATTATCGAAGCACAAATCGAAGCGCTTGGATTAAGACTTGAAGCGGGTGTTAATGTTGAAATTATTAATCAACATGACGATCCACGCTACAAAGATTATTGGCAATCATACTACGCTAAAAACAAACGTGATGGGGTAAGTATCGAGCTTGCGCGCCGTGATGTCCGTCGTAAAACAACATTGATTGGCTCGCTACTTGTCGAAAAAGGTGATGCTGATGGCCTTATTTGTGGTACTTTCAGTCATTATCATTTACACCTTGACTATGTTCAGCGTGTGATTGATAAAGTAGAAGGCGCTACTAATTTTTATGCAATGAATGCCGTATTAATGCAAAACCGTAATTTATTCATTGCTGATACTTATATTCATGAAAATCCTACAGCTGAACAATTAGCAGAAATGACGGTATTGGCTGTCGATCAAATGCGCAGATTTGGTATCACACCACGAGTTGCTTTATTATCACATTCAAACTTCGGCACCTCAGATCTTGAAAATGCTGTCAAAATGCGAAATGTCTATAATATATTAACTGAAATGGATGTTGATTTTGAGTTTGATGGTGAAATGCATGGAGATGCAGCGCTGGATGACTTTATCCGTATGCAAGATTTTCCACACAGCGTATTAAGTGGCCCTGCTAACTTATTGATCATGCCAACTCTTGATTCGGCGAACATTGCTTTCAACTTGCTTAAAACTGCGACTCACAGTGCGTCTATCGGTCCAATATTACTAGGAGCGAGTAAGCCTGTACACATATTGACGCCTTCAGCCACTGCACGCCGTATCGTTAATATGACTGCGTTAGCGGTAACAGAAGCTCAAGATATTGCATAAAGTTAACTGACTGTTTATATATATGAACTTATATCAATGTTATAAAATTAAAGCCAGCATAATTGCTGGCTTTATTCGTTTGTAGATATATTAGATAATAATCATAAGTATAGTCAGCGAACTACTAAACGGTTACGGCGTTAACCTCGTTTAGCCTACTCCAGTAGCACTTGCACTCGGTTGCCTTGTAACCATTTTAGACTTCTTTGACTATACATGACATGTATAAGTTAATGTATTTCACATTTATTGAATATCAGCTTTTATAAAATAGCATTCATTTTTAATATGATGACAAATATTAGCGCCGTCATCACGATCAGTACTCGGTGCAGTAGTGTTGAATCAAATATACTTGTCATCATGATATTTGAATCTTGAACGATGTTATAGCTATGATTATCTATATCATAATTTTGAGTAGCGTCATCGAATTTACGCATGGTCTCTAGAAAATGCTCTAAGAACCATTCAGACCATTCAAGTGGTTTAAAAGGTATGAACTGTATAAGTTCAGGAGAATTAGATTGGATTGAGTCTTTAAACCATATGCTGTCGTCTAGATTCAAACTTCGCATACGCCAATCATCAAAACTGTATTTTTTTATAGGCTTTAATAGAATTACTTTGATTGTTTTATGTCTATCATCCTTATAAATCCTTTCCATCAAAGGTAATAAGACGTCTTTGTTACCTTCTAAACACTGCATAAACTTCTTTTTATTATTACAAAGCATGCCTCTGATATTATTTTTACGATTATAATCTTCGGCATGATAGAGTATATGTTCAAATATTGAAGCATCCAATTTCTTACTTAAAGTGCTGACATACACCAGCCTTAAAAGCTGCTTATCATCCATTTTGTATGATTCATTATTTAATTTGGCAAAGCTTGAAACCATCATTCAATATTCTCTTGTTAAATCTTTAAACAGCCACACTGTATTTTTTTATCTTAAAGTACTGATTTTATTTATAAATTGATTCTCAACAAGATTATAAAAATAAACTCATATTTTTATATAAAATTATTTAGCCTATAAAAAATATGACTATAATAATCTATAGTCTTAGTTCTATTGCCAAAGCTTATTATATAGAATAAATGGATCCTCTGTATTTAAAATTTCTTACATATGATATAAAAAAAGGAAATGTATGAAAACGTATATGGTCGGTGGCGCAGTACGAGACAAACTACTTAACCGTGACTACACTGACAAAGACTTTGTAGTAGTCGGTGCAACTCCAAAACAAATGCTAGAAGCAGGCTTTATACAAGTCGGTGAGGACTTTCCTGTATTTCTACATCCTCAAACTAAAGAAGAATATGCTCTAGCACGTACCGAACGTAAATCTGGTAAGGGCTATAAAGGGTTTGAAGTATATGCGTCACCAGAAGTAACTATTGAGGATGACTTATTACGCCGTGATTTGACCATTAATGCCATGGCGATAGAAGTTAAAAGCTTATATGACGATACTCCTATTTACGCAGATATCGTTGACCCCTACCATGGTCAGCAAGATCTTAACGATAAAATTCTACGCCATGTCTCGCCCGCATTTAGTGAAGATCCCCTCAGAGTATTGAGAATCGCTCGATTTTATGGTCGTTTTTACAATACCGAATCTAATGATAACTTTAGTATAGCCCCTGAGACAGTTTTATTAATAAATGATATAAATAACAGCGGCGAATTAGATCACCTAACCGCTGAAAGGGTATGGCAAGAGACTAGTCGAGCGTTATTGGAAGGCTCACCGCAAGCTTACATAGATTGCTTAATTCAGATCGGCTCCCTACCCTATATTATGCCTAACCTTGCTAGTGCATTAGAAGACATTCGATTGAAACTTTTAGTATTTAATTCATTACAACTTGCAGGTGAATATCAGTTGAATTTGGCTCAGCGCTGGACGATACTAAATTTTGCCTTCAATGTAGATTACGAAATTCGCTTACATGGTTTGCGCAATACTAAACCTACTAATGACGCTGACAACCAATGGATGGTTCAATCTAATAAATTGGCACAACGGTTAAAAGTGCCTACTAAAATTATTCAATTCACCAAAGCTTATATAAATTGCTACCCTTACTTGTGTAGGTTAGAGGATCTCACGGCAAATGATATTGCAAATTTTATAAAGGCTACAAAAGCTGACAAGAGCAATCTAGAATTAAATCAACTTATTCAAGTACATAAAATTTTAGAGCTTACATCCGTCCTGATAAACTTTGACCATTATATTAAAGCGTTTCAACAAATATCTATCAAAGATGTTGATAAAGGGCTGCAAGGTAAAGCAATTGGTGACGCAATACAACAAGCTCGAGTAAATGCAATCAATACGCTTCTTTGATTTTTGATAAAAAAATAGCGTATGACGCTTGCAAAATAAAATTTTTCAGGTAATATAATGCGTCTAATAAAGTTGTTTAAACAGCTTGCTTTAGGGCCCATAGCTCAGTTGGTTAGAGCGCACGACTCATAATCGTTCGGTCGTAGGTTCAAGTCCTACTGGGCCCACCATATTCTTAAACTAAATATAATTAAGGCTTACCTATATTATTTAGGTGAGCCTTTTTTATTCTTTATAAATTACTGCTTACCCCACAAGTATTTTTCTATGATGCCATCATTGGTGGTGTAATATAATTCATCGCCATCAATCAAAGCTCTAAATTTCAAATCATGTGCATGATTTGAATCAGTCATATGTCCATAGCGGAGGTTTCGATTCATAAACTTAGCCGACATTGGATCAATTTCATACTCTACTGCTTTGGTTTGATAGTTAAAATTATTTGATTCCGACAACTGCTGGAGATATGGAATCGTCACTTTGTACTTTCCTTTATCCATAACTGATGATAAAGCTTTACTGTCCTTATCAAGCATTAGATCAAATTGAGGGGTAAAGTCCTGATCATGGATACTAACTGTGTCCTGAGAGACAATTTTAGGTGCTTCTGACACATCGAATAAAGTGGTTTGAATGCCAATTGGTACTGCTCTTTCATTAACGGTATAGCCTACTCCCATCAAATATGTATCATTCATTTGGTGCAGGTAAGCCGAATAGCCGGGCATTTCTAGTTCACCCTCCATTTTTGGATTAGTAGGATCAGATAAATCTATTTTATACAATGGATCCGAATTTTTAAATGTAACAATATAGCCCTGATTACCCATGAAACGAACCCCTTTTATACGTTCACCAGGTTTGCCGATTACCTTAGGTTTTTGCTTATTGGGTAATGTGGCTAATGTAACCAATTCAAGCTTAGTATCAGACTCTTCTAATGTATGCAGCATATTTTTAATTCCATCTGCACTATCGGAGCTGGTTGCAATACGTAATATACCTTGATATTCATTCATACTAAAGCTAGGTACTTCTTCATTAATGATACCTTCTACTTGACCAGAACCAACATAACTTATTTCTTTAACATCATTGTCAATAGCAAACTTATGGAGGGTTGTTTTCTCTATAGGTGGTATATACTCCACCATACTAGGTTCCACATCACTATTTTCAAGCTCAGATGTGCTGTCAGTTTGATAGTATTCATTATTGGCAAAATACATAGCAGCATCACTCATATAAAAGCCATTCGCACTGCTCGCCACACATATGCTCTTATGTTCCCTACTTTTGAGATTAAATTTATGTATTAATGTTAAATCCCTATAATTTATTGAAGCTGAGTTATTATCTTTATTGGACCTAGGCACATAACACGCTTTAGGGTCAATAGGTTTACCATCATTTCCAAGTGGCATACGTCTTGCTAACTCTTGTTGAGACAACCTATATTTATCTTGACATCGCCCAATAGCTGATTCAGGAGTTGATGCTAATTTATCAACTATATTGATATAGTAAGAATCACTGTCACAATTAAAATTATCTGGTAAGTCGATACTATTTTGGGTAATCACATACAAATCATCATCGATTTTACGAGACTGCTTATAATCTCCAGTTAATCTAATAGATAATATAGATTCTGGGGCATGGATATCTTTTAAATCATAGCCTTCGATGTCTATGAAGCTATTAGAGCGCTCTTGACTATGTGGATCGTATGAAAAACCTGCTAAATTTAGAGCATAAAGATGGTTTTTAGTAAGGTATATACCTTCCAGCTCGTTGTCGGTATATATTGATATTGAGCTAATTTTAGACGGAAGTAAGGTTGATGAAGAAATTTGGCGATTTGTAATTCGTGGATTATTTTGGGATTGATTTTGGGAATTATGTTGATTGTTATTTTGAATAAAGCTTGCTTTTTTAAAGTCTGACTTATTATAGATTCGTATCGCTTTTCTACCCTCTTTATCTCCATATAGAAAAATATAATTAGCGTTTTGCTTTGCAAAATCAGCTTCATCTACTCCTTGTTCAATTAAATTAGTTTTGGAGTAACTTGCATTTGTAGCAGGTTCGTCTGAAGCCGCAACTGCATCTTCTAAAACAGAGTCATAGTCTATATTGTCGTAATCATTATAATAATAATCGTTACTAATCATATCTTCAATATGACTGCTCATAGCATTGTTGATGTGGTCTAATAGCGCCCTTTCTCCTTTGACTAAAGAGTATTTACCGACAGGTTTGTCGCTAGGATACTCACCTATATAATCTTTATCGGATTGAGTAGTCGTTGATTGCGTAGAGGTATTACTTTTTAAGAGTCCTGACTCTGTGTCATTGACAGACTGATCGCAGCCAGTTAATTTAAAACTGGCTATAGGTAGGATTAAAAAGAGAGGTATCAATTGTCTTGTTAACATCAAACTTCCATATTAATTGTTTTTAAATGACGATTTATAAGCGAGATGGATTAATGATTTAATAATAGCTTAAACAAAAAACCTTTTAAATACACGCATTTGGTATTCAAAAGGTTTATCAAATTTGATTCTCATGCTAATTGATCAGTCTACATATTTTGGTAAGCCGCAACTTCTAAGCTTGGCATAATAAGCATTATTCCAACTATAAAAAAAGGTATAGAGATTAAGCTTTTTAGGAAGGGGGATTTACATTTATCCCAGCGCGTTATAATAAAATATAAGTTAGCAAAGGGGACAAATAAGTACATGAGACCCCATGCGGTTGACTCTCTAAAAGCAATGATTATGAGTTTAATACCGTAAAATAAAGAGATAGCGAGTCCAATAAAAAATAAAATAAGCCCTAAAATATACATTTGGTTTCCAGAATAAGTGGTTTACAAATTATTAATAGATAATTATTAAGGTTTAATAATTATCTATTTTCAATTCTAGTAAATATATAGACTTATTAAAATAAAAACAATGTAAATCTTAGATAAATTAATAATAGTTAGTAATTATATATTGAAGTTATCATTGATAGCGCTAGTCAATGTTACCATCTTTGACGTTATACGATTCTTTCATAATTTTATTGAGTTTAGGCTGAAGCACCCAAACACCAATTGGATAAAACCAGATTAAAATCATATTAATAAAGTATTCATTTTTCTTTTCCGCTTTATGCTCAGCTAGCGTTATGGTTTTACCCAAATAATAAAAAATATATAAAATGCCGACTATCATTATGAGTTGTATTAAGAACATATAATGAAAATAATTGAAAATAGCGCTTTCAAGATATGAGTTATTTATTGAACTAACCATTATGAACATAAAGCTTGTAAATATTAAAAACAAAATAAATACGGCAGTTGCAGCAAACTTAAATCTTTGTAAATGTGGTTTTAGATGCATAGGAATTTTTGCATATAACTTAGTGCCTATTGCCCAGTACCACATCAATAAAAAGATTTGACCGATAAACGATAATAAAATATTAATCCCAAATACGGTAGAAAATGTAGACTCAAATGCGCTGATAGATGACGCACTGCTTGAACTTATGGTTTTAAAGAGAATAAACATACAAACCATTTGCAGTATGAATGGTATGGCAAAAATTAGTATGAACACCTGCCAATGTTTTAGTTTTAGAAGTTTAATAAGCATAAATTCATCTTTTAAATATTTTTGAAGAAAATTCTATAAATGTTTATTACAAAATTTAAATATAGCGCTATAAATAGCAAAAGACATTGATCGTAAGGTTATTAATAGTAAAGGATATTAATAGTAAAGGTTATTTAGATTAAATGTTATAGGCGATAAAGTAATTATTTAAAATAATCCACTTTACCCCTTAGAGCCTTTGTCTTACCTCGCAACACCTTATTATCGACTCGTTTACGCTTGGCATTACGGCTAGGTTTGGTAGGTCGTCTGGTTTTGCTCACACGAGTGGCAGAAACAATAAATTGTTTCAAACGCTCGATTGCGTCCTCTTTATTTCGCTCTTGGGTGCGGTGCTGCTGCGCTTTAATTATCAGTACGCCGTCTTTAGTGATGCGATTGTCTTTGGTATCTAGTAAACGCTGTTTTAGCGCATCGCTTAGGCTTGACGCCTTAATGTCAAAACGCAGATGAATGGCGGATGAAACCTTGTTAACGTTTTGCCCGCCAGCGCCTTGGGCGCGAATAGCGGTCAGTTCCACATCGGTGTCATAGAGGGTTATGCTATTATTGGCGCTATCGATATATATCATGGTGATTGTATTCATTTTATTTATTTATATTTTTTATAAACACTATGCCCAAAAAACAAGAATAATATATAAAAAAAACCTCCTCCTAATAAAATATCGGCATAACCATAACTGGTTGATCTCATTGCTGCGCCAACTATAATATACGTTGCTGGTACTGCTGGCAGTACGTATCTTAAGAACTTGTGCTCCCAAAAATAGCCAATAATGAACATAAACCCCACTGAAATAGCAAAACCAATCCACTTTAAAGCGTCTAAAGAAAAAATAATGATATCTCCTTCGTAGAGCCGTTTTTTATAAGGCTTAAAAATTTAATGAAAAAGTGACTGACTTTGAATATGTTAGTAAGACAGGTCGTGAATATAGCAAGTTTAAGAATTTCTTTGATAAAGCATACTATCGTATAAAACACCCAAAATAGTTTGAATATATGTAATCAAGCTTTTAGTATATGCTAAGCACTTAGCTTCATATCAAGCATCAACCGAAGAAAGCGATTAAACTTATCAGGGTTTGAGAGTAAATGGTTAGTCATCCCTCTAAATGAGGCTTCAGCGTCAAAAAGCGCATCTTCGGCGGCAGTTGGATAAGTGCCTAACATAATCTGATCGGTGGTATTATTTTCAAATTGCTTTACGACTATTTCATTTTCGTTAATCTTATCTCAAATAGTTTTATGGAAGTTCACCATATCATCTTCGGTAAACCCCTCCCCTGCAAAAATATAATTAAGCTGACGAATAATCTCTGACAGATAATCTTCTTTTTTGTCCTTAGGTGTCGCTGTCCCCAGTCCGCCGGCAGGATCTAGCTTATAGTCCTCAGAGTGCTCCTGTAGCTTTAAGTCCTGCTGTTTGAGTTTAGACACACGGTATAGTGCCGTCGATAAGCTGTACCTTACCTTTGCGCTCGGCGGTTTTATGATTGGTTAATATCCAAATATAGGTGGCAATACCGGTGTTGTAGAACATATCGGTGGGCAGTGCGACAATGGCTTCTAATAAATCTGACTCCAAAATATAACGTCGTATTTCACTCTCACCGCTACCTGCCCCACCTGTAAATAAGGGCGACCCATTTAAGATAATACCGATACGACTGCCCTGATGACTGTCATCCGAACCTGATGGGGATCGCATCTTACTGATTAGATGCAATAAGAACAGTAGCGATCCATCCGACACCCGTGGCACGCCGGGTCCAAAACGACCGTCATAGCCTTTTTGTGAATGCTCATCTTTAATCTCGCCAGCTATCCTTTTCCAGTCCACCCCAAACGGCGGATTAGACAACATATAATCAAACTGTTGACCCGCCAACTGATCATCTGACAAGGTATTACCCAGCTTAATACGGCTCACTTCTTGACCTTTAATTAGCATATCGCCTTTACAAATGGCGTAGGACTCAGGGTTTAACTCCTGCCCAAAGGCACGCATCACCGCATTCGGGTTCAGCTCTAGCACATACTCCATGCCTGACGATAAAAAGCCGCCTGTACCTGCGGTGGGGTCATAAATCGTACGAATGATACCTTCTTTGCTTAGTGCTGCATCGTCTTCCATAAATACCAACGACGTGGTTAAGCGGACAATATCACGCGGGGTAAAGTGCTCCCCTGCGGTTTCATTCGAGCTTTCTGCAAAGCGGCGGATTAACTCCTCAAATACCAAGCCCATCTCATGGTTAGAAATAGCGTCAGGGCTTAAATCGATGTTCATAAACTTCTGTACCACTTTATACAATAAGTTGGCATCGTTTAATTGCCCGACAAACTCTTCAAATTTAAAATGGGCAAATATCTCACGCGCATCTTTTGAGAATGACTGAATGTAGTGACTTAAATTGGATTCGATATCGCTTTGACCCATGGTCGCAAGCATCATCGGTGAAGTGTTATAAAAAGACAAGCTGCCCGTTTTACGTAGTATAAATCTAGCCGCTGCTTCCTCCGCCAAATCCATAGATTGAATCTTTTTTGCTTCTGCCACCACGGCGTCTTTGGTGTCTTGTAAGACACACTCCAATCGCCGCAACAAGGTAAAAGGCAGAATAATTCGACCATACTGGGACTGTTTAAAGTCGCCTCGCAATAGGTCGGCAACCGACCAGATAAAGGCGGCTAGATTGGTTGACGTGGTAGATTTTGAAATTCCAGCACTAGAAATTGACATAGGACTCTTTAGATAATTGTATAATTTAATAGTTATGTAAATGAATAACTGGATGCGTTGATAAGTAAGTTTAGGTTTATGAGGGTTATTTGTCCATTCTTTTAATAAATGTCAAATTAAACCATTGGGATGACTTAGTTCATGTAACTTAGTTGATGTAAATTAGTTCATGTAAATTAGCTTATGTAATTTGACTCATATATTAAAGTTTACGAAGATAAACGAATGTCAATTATTTAAATCATCAAATCCCTATTTTTAATAGGTGATTGGTTCATACTCTATATGTAAAGCCAAGCTCACAATATGCTAAGTTAAACCTATCATTTAAAGTCTTAATACAGCCCCTAGTTTAATTCTAAAGATTTATTCAAACCCAGATGGTTCAAGTCTTTAATAATTTAAGAGGTAACTTTATGCAAACCATACCTATTCCCCCGTTAGAGCAGACCCTTGAACGCTTTATAGACGGTATCTCCCCATTATTAAACCCCCAACAGATTGAGCAAACTCAACAAGCTGCTGAAGCGTTTAAACAACAAGGTGGGCCAAAGCTACAAGAACGATTAATAGACTATGCCGAACTGCAAACGGTAAAAGGGAAAAGCTGGCTGACCGATCTTAAGCTTAATGAGTATCTGCACGATAGCCGCACCCATTCCATAACCAATAATGCTAGCCTGCAATTAGACTACCCTTACTCTACAAAGGCTCAAAATGTTCAGGATCAAAGTCGAGGTGCCGAACAAAGTATATCGCATGCTGCATCCCTTATTCATCGCTTACTACGCTTGCACATAGACTATATTAATGATGATATCGAGCAGCCTGTAGATGCACGCAATCAGCCTATATCTATGTACAACTGGCGAATGCTGACAGGCTCCATGCGCATCGCCAATAGCCAACAAGCAGACTTACAAGCTGTCAAACAATCTGACACACAAGCTAATAACTATGATTATTACTATTATGCCCCCAAACAGGCTGCTAATCGTTTAATTAGTGTGTTTTGGCAGGGTCATCATTTCAGTGTTCAAGCAACTGATAGCAATGGTCATATCTATTCAACGTCTGCCATTGAAAGTGCGCTTGAATCAATTATGCAAGGTGAATATAAGCAACAAGCCTATGGATTTAGTGAAATTAGCGCTTTAGACAGTATTAAAGCCCAACAATACCTAGATGAGCTTTGTGAACAGCCACACAATCTACAGGTGTACGACGCTTTAAAAGATAGCTTATTTTGCTTTTCTTTATATCATTCAGTCGTTGATGATGAACAGCAAATCAAACAGCAGACCTTTATACCGGGCAATGCTTGGCAATATAAGCCCAACACCTATCAGATGGATTTAGATTCAGATTTTCTCGCTATCCACTTTGAGCACAGCGAAATTGATGGTGCTGCCATATTACAAATGTTCAACTATGCATTACATGTTGAGTTAGACAATACTGAATTGGCTCAAGGTGAGATGAATATAGAACATATGGATTGGGAGTATGATGCCGACTTTGCAAAGCGCGTTAAGCAAGACATCGCAGATATTTATACACAAGCAGATAAATATAACGTACGTATTTGTACCGCAGACTATACAGACATAACCCGAAAAGTTAGTCATGATGCGCTAATGCAATTTGCTATGCTATATGCGCAGTTAAAGGTATCCGGTAAAGTCCGTAACACCTATGAGGCAGTTGATACCAGTCACTTTATGGCAGGACGTACCGAAGCCTTACGTCCAAATAGTGCTGAAGCCATTGAACTTGCTACTTCGCTATTAAATAATGAAGCGACTACAGATGATCTTGATAAAGCATTGGCTGCGCATAAACAGCGCGTGATTGCTTGCAAAAAGGGTCAAGCCTTTGACCGTCATTTATCAGGTCTAAAGTATATGATTGATATATATGATGATTCAAGCAACGATCTTACTAATGACCAAAGCATCAAAGCGTTTTACAACAGTCCCGGTTATAAGACTTTAACCGGAGGTGACTTCTTATCTACCTCATCTATGGGTAGCCAAACACCCGTTAAGCGTATTTTATTCGCCCCCGTTATGGAAGGCGGCTTTGGAGTTAACTATAGCTTAAATGATAAAGACTACGAAATTGTTTATTTTGGTGATAAGAAAAGCAGTCAGTATTTAGATGCTATGTGTCAAGCCAGCGTCGAAGCTATTGAAAAGATAGTTAAATTGGCAGGCTAGCTTAAGATATAATTATTTAAAAAATACTTTTAATACGTTTTCATTAGTTTTAGTACAATACGCACCCGTTAATTCTTTTAATAGTATTTTATGACCTCTTCTACGTCACAGGCTGATCGAACACGGCGCACTCAATACCTGCAGGTTATCTTAATGGGGGTGAGTGCTTTTGTGATGAATACTACTGAATTCATACCTGTTGCCCTACTCAGCGATATTGCACAAGACTTTTCAATGACTACCGCTGAGACGGGGTGGATGCTGACCCTGTACGCATGGATAGTGGCAGTCATGTCACTGCCTTTGATGCTACTTACAAGTAAGTTTGAGCGCAAACGCTTGTTGATTGGCCTATTTGTTGTTTTTATTGCCAGTCATATACTCTCAGTATTTGCGTGGAATTTTGATGTACTGCTCATCAGCCGAGCTGGGATAGCACTTTCGCATGCGATATTTTGGTCAATCACCGCTGCCATAGCGATTCGTATTGCCCCAGAAGGTAAAAAAGCGTTTGCGATCAGCGTAATTGCAACAGGCACTTCATTAGCAATGGTCTTAGGTGTGCCTATAGGACGGATTATAGGTCAATGGTTTGGTTGGCGCACTACGTTTGCCGCTATAGCATCAATTGGTCTTATTGTTTGTTTGCTTCAATCCAAACTACTACCTACCCTACCCAGTATGTTTGAAGGATCTATTAAGAAAGTACCAGAGCTTCTTAAAAACCCTTTATTATTATGTTTGTACCTGTTTATATTTTTAGTATTTACCGCGCACTATACCGCCTACTCCTATATAGAACCATTTATGCGCCAAGTTGGTAATATAAGTGAGAATTTAGCGACATTTGTTCTACTTCTTTTTGGTGGTGCGGGTATTATAGGAAGCATTATATTTAGCCGGTGGGGCGATCGGCACAGTACCTTATTTATGATAGCCTCTGCTATTGTGATGTTCGTAACTCTAATGACCTTGTTGGATGTTGTGTCATCAATTTTGACATTAAGTTTAAATGCTTTGTTGTGGGGAACTGCGTTGATGCTCTTGGTCATCTCACTACAAGCGCATGTACTTCAAATAGATCTAAAGGCTCAAGACATGCTTATGTCGATGTATTCAGGAATTATAAACTTAGGCATAGGCGCAGGCGCTATGTTAGGTGGTTATACAGTTACGACCTTAAGCTTATCGTCTATAGGTTATGTGGGTGCGATAGTTAGTTTAATATCGATTATTCTGGTTGCCTATATGGCCATGCGATATCTACCCAGACGTTTTGATTGAGTATGATTTTAGGTGGTTTGGTTATTGATGTTCAATTCAAGTTAATCATGACCCCAAGAATAAATTAATTCTTAAAACATTTCTATAAATTTTACTTGGTTTAAACTCTACTTACCTCTTTAAATAAAACCACTCCTTTTGAAAAATAGGGGTGGTTATTAGTGTGGTTATTTGATTGGATTTTAAGAGTCATATTATAGCTCAATGAACTTAGCCACTTATTAGTTTATTAATCTCACTAATCATTACAGACAGCACTGAAAGCCCTACCGTAGCGCCTTCGAGTTTATCCATCTCCTTATTCATACGATAAATAGCCTCTTCGTGCTGCAGTTGCCATGCATGTAATGATCCTGCTGGATCACTCTGAGATAGCAGATCATTCATCATCTGTCTTAAGCTACGGGTCAGCTCATTTAATAAGGCATAGCGAGCACGGCGGTCCCATTTATCTTGCTGCGGTAGCTTCTCAACTTTAAGCATTAACCAATCGATATTCAGATTTTGATAAACCTCAAAATATAGTTTTGAAATCTCTTCCACGTGTCGCTTATACTTTTCTGACGACAATGCAATGTCTAAAGCATCGATAGCATAAGGCAATATTGCAAAAATTTGCGAGTTATCGCTATTTAGACCCGCATCAGTTAGCTCATAAATATCGTGTTGTAGATGATCTGAAAATTGGTCCGCAATGATACCCTGCGGCTTTATTAGTTCTGCCACACTACTTTCAAAGCGATCTATACTATCAGAAACCTTTATATCACTTCCAAAGGCGTTCACCATCCAAACGATGCCTTGCTCGATTGCCGCGCGAATCCTGTTTTCTAGTTCTAATAGCGTAATAGCATCCACTTTATTATCAAGAGACTCTAACGTTTTCCAGCTATCGCTGACCTGAAATATGTCTCTTATGACTGCATAAGCTCGGCTTAAAGTCGCTACAGTTTGACCCGTTTCTTCATATAGCCTGAAAATTGCTTCGATACCCAAACGGTTAACGATACTATTGGTGAGATAAGTACTAATAATCTCACGATGTAGACGGTGTTCGGTCATCTCTTCAAAAAATTGGTTCGCTAATGTATCAGGAAAATACTTACTAAGCTCTTTAGTGAAGTACGGCGCATCCGGTAAGTTTGAGTCTAACAACTGCTCATAAACCCACATTTTTCCATAGGCTAAAATCACTGCAAGCTCGGGGCGAGTCATGCCTATACCTTGTTTTTGACGCTTCTCAATAACCTTATTAGAAGGTAAAAACTCAAGCTCTCTATCTAGCCTTCCTACAGACTCTAGATAATCAATAATACGTTTATGATCCGTTAAGTTATCCGCTCTATTAAGATGGCTAAGCTCAAGCGCTTGAGGTTGTAGATAATTTTGACGGAGTACCAATTGTGACACTTCGTCGGTCATCTGTTTTAAAAGCTCATTACGCTGTTTAACAGTCATGTCTCCTTGCTCTACGATTTTGCCTAACAAAATCTTGATATTAACTTCATGGTCTGAGCAATTTACGCCGCCTGAATTATCGATAGCATCCGTATACAACTGACCCCCTTCGTTATCAGGACCCCCTCGTAACGCATATTCAATACGGCCTTGTTGGGTACAGCCTAAGTTACCCCCCTCCCCGATCACTTTGGCGCGAATATCTTCACCGTTAACACGGACGGCATCATTGGCCCGATCACCAACATCAGCATGACTCTCATCACTACTTTTAACATACGTACCGATACCGCCATTCCATAACAAATCAACAGGTGCGGCTAACAATCGACTTATCAGCTCATTCGGGGTTAAGCTGTCAGCTTTAATGTCAAATGCCTCTTTCATTTCATCGGTAATACTAATTGACTTATCTTGGCGAGAGAACACACCGCCGCCTTGGCTAATCAAGGATTTGTCAAAATCATCCCAAGTTGAACGCGGTAAGTTAAATAACCGCTTCCGTTCTTCATAAGTCGCATGGGTATCTGGATTAGGGTCGATAAAGATATGTAGATGGTTGAAGGCTGCTTGTAGCTTGATATGTTTAGATAGCAGCATACCATTACCGAAGACATCGCCACTCATGTCGCCAATACCTACCACTGTAAAGTCATCTTTGTTTTGAATATCTAAGTCGAGCATTCTAAAGTGGCGTTTGACAGACTCCCAGGCACCTCGCGCCGTAATACCCATGGCTTTGTGGTCATATCCAACCGAGCCACCTGAGGCAAAGGCATCATCAAGCCAAAACCCATATTCTTTAGCAACGCCATTGGCGACATCAGAGAAGCTGGCCGTTCCCTTGTCCGCTGCTACGACCAAATATGGATCATCATCATCATGACGTACCGTATTATCTGGATAGACGACTTCGCCATCAACTAGGGTATCTGTCAAATCGAGCATTCCCCGTAAGAAAGTTTGATAGCACTCAACCCCTTCTTTTTGGAATGCCTCACGACCATCCGCTGGAGATTTTTGCTTAACAATAAACCCGCCTTTAGATCCAACAGGTACAATTACGGCATTCTTCACCATTTGCGCTTTGACCAGCCCCAGTACTTCGGTACGAAAATCTTCCATACGATCCGACCAACGCAAGCCACCCCGCGCGACTTTGCCGCCGCGCAGATGTATTGCCTCTACGCGCGGTGAATAAACAAATATCTCAAACATGGGTTTGGGTTTGGGCAGATTTGGAATTTGGCTTGCCGCAAATTTAAATGATAAGCGATCTTTTCTATCGCCTGCTTCATCTCGTTGATAGTAGTTTGTTCTTAGAAGCGCATTGATAAGATCTAGATACCAACGTAGAATTCTGTCCTCATCGAGACTTTCAACTTTGGATAAAGCGGATTTAATTTGATCCTGGTATGATTTAGTTTTGGAATCTCGTTGATCTTTAGAATGCTTAGGATTCATACGCGCATCAAATAAGTCAGCTATCATCACAGCGATATCTTTGTTCTTATTCAAGGTTTGCTGGATATATTGGCTTGAAAAAGGTGCTTTCGCTTGTAAAATATAACGCATGAAGGCACGTAGAACGACCACTTCAAAAGTATCTAAACGTGTGGATAATATGAGCTCATTTAATGAATCACTCTCAACACGTCCTGCCCATATATGCGCTAAGCTTTCCTCAAACTGTTCACGCACTACTGCAAGATCAATTTGCTTTGTATTATGTAGGGTCAGCTCATATTCTTGTAACCACATCGGCTGATCGGTGACATCAAACTCATAGGTTTGTGCTGAAACAACCCATACCCCAAAGTTTTCAAGAATGGGCAAGATATTAGATAAAATAGTCGGTTTGTTTAAACCATATAGTTTTAAATGCAGCTGATTACTTTCATCACCCGATGACTGATATAACTTCCAAATCATTGGACTGTCTGTATTTAAACTTGCTAAGCGTTTGGTATCGGTCACAGCGGTACGCACATCAAAATGCTCTTGATACGCGGCAGGTATGGTCTGTAAAAACCGTTTGAATAATTTATTCGCCTTTTGTTCACCGAGCGCTTCAAGCATTACCTGCTGATATTGATCTTGCCAGCTTTCCATCAGCGTGTTCAGTTCATCTTCTAATTTGTCTAGATTGACACTATTAATTTGACCGGGTTCTGTACGCACATGCACATGGACTCTAGCGTGATACGACTCATCGAATTCAGTAGTAAACCCACATGAAATCCCATTGAACGCCGTCATTAGCGCTTGTTGGATTTTCAATCGTACATTACTATCGAATTTATCGCGTGGAATGTATACCAAGCAAGAAACGAATCGCTGATAATGATCGATACGGCTAAATAGGCGCAATCGCTTTTTGTCCTTGAGCTGAGCTATGCCAGATACGATGGGATACAGCTCATCTATACTCGCTTGGAACAGGTCATCTCGCGGTAAGGTATTAATGATATGCATATATTTATGATAGTTATACCCATTAATTGGAAAATCTGCATTATCCATAATTTTATCGGCTTTTTCGCGTAACAATGGGATTTGTTGCACGCTTAATTGGTAGGCTTGTGATGTTAATAACCCTATAAAACGATATTCTCCAATAAGACGTCCGGATTCATCGTATTTATGAATACCCAAAAAATCCATGTAAACAGGACGATGAATGGGCGATAATTGACTTGATTTTGAAAGCAGTACCACTCGCGGTAGTGTCAACAGTGCTTTTAGGCTGTTCGGTAACTGTGCAAAACTATCCGATGGCGTGTCCTTTTTGACCCCATTTAATAACCCTAACCCACTATTAGCCACGGTGATCAAATTGATATTAGCAGCGGCTTCATTTGACACGACCCCTGACATCTCACTAGATGTTTCGCGCTCACTTTCGGCGCCCTCAATACGATACTCTCTAAAACCCAAAAAGATAAAGTTATCATCTTCCACCCACTTTAAGAAATCTTTGATAACGTCAACACTATGATAAACCTCAGGAACGTTAACTGTGTCAAGCTCCTTCCTGATTTGATTTAGTTTATCGCGCATTGGTTGCCAATCGCTAACAACCGTATCCAAGGTAGTAATTCTATCCTTTAGAAGCTCTTTTAAGCGCGCCATAGTGGCACTGTCTGTACGTTCTATTTCACAATGTATTAATGATAAATATCGTGTGTCGCTGTCCTGAACTTCATTAACTTTTATAATGTCTTCACTTTCACTGCGTTCAACATCAATGATAGTGTTGTGAATACGATGCACATCAAGCCCTTCTGACTCAATGCACATGCTTAGCGTATCTACCAAAAAAGGACGGTTATAGGCTACCAGTTGTAATAATGTATGCCCACTATGAAAATGCTGCTCTTCAACATTTGGATTAAACAAATGCAGTTCAGGCTGATTCTCTTGATAAGACTTAAGCAGTACAAAATGATGCAAAGCCATTCCAGCTAGGTCAGTATCGGATTCAGATTCGGCGAGCCGTGGCGCCAGATTCTTATAATAAATCATTATAAACTGCTGTAATAAATCTCTGTCTGTAGTGACATAGCTACTGGCTATTTGAGTTATGTTGTTTAGCCTTTCGTTACTTATTGAGGTTAAGTTGCTCATGAGATGTCCTTTCTTATCGTTTTAATTATTTAATGAATGATCAAATATTTATTTATCTATATTTTTTAAATTGAACATTTTAATTTTTGTTTAATTTATCTATATTTAACGCCTATTTTTTGAAGCTCAAATAAGGTTTTTTATCACAATGTTAAGAAACTTATAAACCGAACACCACTATATGAGAAGCTTCTTAATTTTAAGATTCTATAATGCAAACGTCTAAAGGGTTACTTTTTAAATAAAGTATTCTTACTCTTGATTCTACGTGATGAAAATTTAATTGTGGTGTTCGTTTGAAACTATAATGTTTTATTAGGTTTCAAAGTCATTGTGCCCTTTTCTTTTTTTGACCTATTCTCTTTTTTTACTATTCTCTTAATAACTTAATAACTTCAGATATTAACGGCATTAATCATAAACATATGAGGTTGCAGTTTTAATATGGCGGTTACTAATAAAATGGTTAACCTTAAATACTGACATAATGTTATGAAAGATTTCAAATATTTGAAATTAAACTTATCATCCTTATTGAGTATCTATAGGCTTTATTGAATGGTCTAATTGAATAGGTTCAATAGAAGTGAAAACGACTTAATTTTATATATATGCTTTTAACTATATAAATTTTTTTGGTTATAAATAGAGTTTTGTTCACTACTTAATAGATGACGCGATATCACGGGATGTTTTTTAAATTATTTAGATCTTTAAGTTTTTAGTTTCTATTCTAAACTTTTCTATCTGTATACACGCTAGACTATATATCCCTAGTATATTGTCATAATCTACTAACTTATTAGATGAACAACATTTACTTACTTATCTGATGTACAACAATAATAAGGATTAAAAATGAGCTTTGATAAACAGCAATCTGAAACAATAAATCGACAAATTAAATTATCCAGTCGACCTCATGGTAAGCCAACTTCTGAAAACTTTGAGCTGACTACGACTAAAGTTCCCACTGTATCACAAAATGAGATGTTATTACGTACGCTATACCTATCGTTAGACCCTTATATGCGAGGACGTATGAGTGATGCTAAAAGTTATGCAGATCCTTTAGAAGTAGGTGATGTGATGTTGGGTGCCACCGTCTCTCAAGTCGTTAACTCTAATGTTGAGGGTTTTGAAAAAGGTGATTTGGTCGTCGCCTACTCAGGCTGGCAGGACTATAGTGTCAGCAATGGTGAAGGCGTCTATAAGCTTACCCCAGATATGAGTCGGCCGTCTTATGGTCTGGGTGTCCTAGGTATGCCAGGTTTTACTGGCTATATGGGATTGACAGATATTGGCAAACCCAAAGTTGGTGAAACTTTAGTCGTTGCAGCTGCAACAGGCCCAGTTGGAGCCACAGTCGGTCAGGTAGGCAAACTCCATGATCTAAATGTTATCGGTGTCGCAGGCGGTGAGGACAAATGCAAGTTTGCGGTAGAGGAATTAGGCTTTGATAAATGTATCGATCATCGTGCAGATGATTTTGATCAACAATTAGCCGATGCCTGTCCAAATGGTATCGATATTTATTATGAAAACGTAGGGGGCAAAGTATTTGATGCTGTATTACCCTTATTAAATGCCCATGCTCGTATTCCAGTCTGTGGTCTCGCTGCTCACTACAATCAAACTGAACTTCCTGAGGGTAAAGACCGTCTAAGCCAGCTATTAAGTGTCATTTTAAGACAGCGTCTAACCATGAAAGGCTTTATTATCTTTGAGGAATACGGTGACCATTTCCCAGAATTCTTGCACAAAATGGGTAAATGGGTCTCTGAAGGTAAGATTAAGACTAAAGAGCACATCGTAGATGGTTTAACTAATGCGCCGCAAGGTTTTGTAGATATGCTATACGGTAACAATTTTGGTAAGACCGTAGTTAAAGTAGCAGATCCGAAATAATTCAGCCTACCAAAAACATTTATTTTAAATCAATAACTCTATAAAAAACTGTAGAACAAATACTAATAGGATACTTATGAAAATTTTAATGGTTCTAACGTCTCACGAAAGACTTGCAGATACTGGTAAAAAAACGGGGTTTTGGTTAGAGGAGTTTGCAGCTCCTTATTACATTTTTAAAGATGCTGGAGCAGAGATTACTCTGGCATCACCTGCTGGTGGTCAGCCGCCACTGGACCCTAGCAGTGATACCCCTGATGCGCAAACTGAATATACAAAACGCTTTAAACAAGATACTACTGCTAAAGAACATTTAGCTAGTACTCATAAACTGGCTGATATATTGGCTAATAATGGTGTCGATAATTATGATTCCGTGTTCTACCCAGGTGGTCATGGCCCGTTATGGGATTTGGCGGTAGATAAAAACTCCATTGAACTTATTGAAGATTTTGTGAAAGCTAACAAACCTGTTGCCTTCGTATGTCACGCCCCTGCTGCCTTAAAAAATGTAAAAATCGATGGGGTCTTTCTAGTCAAAGATAAAGACGTAACCGGCTTTAGTAACTCTGAAGAGGAAGCCATTGGTCTTAGTGATGTGGTGCCTTTTTTGCTTGAAGATGCTCTTAAAGAAAATGGCGGACACTATAAAAAAAGTGAGGACTGGCAATCATATGTGGTAGAAGATGGACTGTTAATAACGGGACAAAATCCTGCCTCTTCTGAAGAAGCGGCTAATAAACTTATCAAACGACTACAGTCATAAGGTTTAGAAATATGATCAAATTACATCATTTAAATCAATCGCGCTCTTTACGTACGTTATGGCTACTTGAAGAGCTTGGTCAGCCTTATCAAGTGATTAGTTATCAACGCGATACAGATACGCATCTTGCCCCAGATAGCTTAAAGCAAGTACATCCATTAGGTAAGTCGCCAGTAATAGAAATTGATGGGAAAGTAGTAGCAGAGTCAGGCGCAATAACTCAGTTGTTGATTGAGCGCTTTGCTGCCGATCGTTTACGTCCTGCTATTGATTCTTTAGAGTACGCTGATTATCTACAATGGATAGACTTTTCAGAGAGCTCACTCATGGTGCCATTACTGCTTGAGTTATTTACTCAAGCCGCCGGTTTTAACGATAACGAGTTTTTAACAGGCTATATAGATAAAGAAAAGCGCAATTTACTAAGTTATCTAAATAACAATCTTAAGGGCAAAACTTATCTTGTCGGTGACAAACTCACTGGTGCTGACTTTATGTTGTCTTTTGATTTGATTATGTTGGCACAGCGAGGTCTTCTTGAAGATTATCCGCATATCAAAGCCTACGCCAATGGCTTATCTAGTATAGACAGCTACCAACGTGCTTTAAAGCTAGAAGCTGAGTATGATAAGAGCAAATAATCAGTATTTAGTAATTATTAATTAGCAAGGGTTTTTATAGTCAAAGAAGTCTAAAATGGTTACAAGGCAACCGAGTGCAAGTACTACTGGAGTAGGCTTAACGAGGTTAACACTGTAACCGTTTAGTAGTTCGCTGACTATAGAGATGTTGTAAGGCGTCTCATATAAAAACAGCCCTTAATGGGGCTGTTTTTTTCGAACGAAATATATCTGTACTAAAAACTTATGAACAGTTCACATATTTACCCGAGGTATCAATACACATTTTAGCACCATTAGCTAAATTGCCAACCCACGCTTTTCCATCTATAAACACAAATGGTTTGACGCCTTTATATGTCTCATTATCTCCACGGTCAAGTTCAGACTCGTTAAATTCAAAAGGTATCTTTAACTCGCCTGCTAAGTCTACAAACCCCCACTTACCTTCTAGCTGTACGCCAGCTAAATTTTCAGAATAGGGTGTGACATCATCAAACATAATTTTAATCATTGGGATATTTTGGTTATCAACGAATCCCCATTTATCATCACGTTGAACAGGCTGCCAAATATCAGTATTTGACATGACAGCTGAGGTATTAACACTGGTGATGTGACTTTCTTCTATGGTCAAAGACGGGTTTGCGGCACTATTAGATTTAGCATAATTAGAAGGAGTAGAAGGTGCTTGTTCAGTATCTATTGGGTTGAAGTCATTCGTGGTCGCTTGTATAGGCTCTACATTAGGGTTTGCAGTTTGCCTGGCATTCAAATCGACCCAAATTGTACCTGATGCTTTATCGATTTGGGTCACACCCGATTTATAATCTTTGATGGATCGATACGCTCCTGAAGGACTCAAAATAGTCCTATTTGAAGTATCAATAATGCCAAACTTGCCATTTTTCTTGATAATAATTCGGCCCTCTTTAGCGGGTCTTGCCCAGCCTTTGGTATATTTATCACCACTGATCGGATCGTATACTGGCGGTACCACCTCTCGGCCTGACATGTTAACGTAACCAACTTTACCAAGCTTTCTTACAGGCATGACGCCTTCTCTGATCTTATTGGCATCGGCCGCTTCATAGGGAAATAGGTTTACAACCCTTCTCCCTTGCTTATTTATTAAAGCTACAGGATGACCAGAATCTTTGAGGGCGATAAAATAGTTTGGGTTTGAGGTACAAAAGACATTCGAATAATAGCTTTTTGGCACGTTGCATGCCATAGCTTGAACACTGATAAGCCCTGTTATACCTAAAAGACTGAACGCTTTAGCGATATCTAGGGAATTAGAAACAGAATATCTTGAAATTTTAAACATAGATTGCCATTAATACACATAAGTAATTATAAAACTATTAAAGCAAATATATGAAACAAATTAAACCTTAAACACTCATTATTAGGGCTTAAATTATGCTTATTTATGTTTTAAAACGTTTTTAAAATAATATTTAAAACAAGCAGTTAAGAGCAGTCTGGTAAGACCATGCTTTTAAAACCATTTCATTATTAATAGTCAATCAGGAACATCTAATTATGCGACTGACCTAAGAACTTCTCATCAAGCCAATCATTCATAAAGACATTGTCTGGATCATACTCTTCTCTAATTTCTAAAAAACGCTGCATTTGAGGATATAAATTGTGAAGCTCATCTGAGTTTAATTTATTAACTTTTCCCCAATGTGGACGCCCCTTCCACTTTTTCATATAGTCATATAGCCATTCAAACAAAGGTTCGCAGTCCATCCCTTTATAAACGTGAAACGATAGAACGGCACTGTCTTGTCCCTGAGTTGGGCTTAACATACCCGTCTCACCCTTGTGCGTACGTACTTCAATTGGGAAATGAGACAGTTTATTATCCTCTAAAAGAATACTGTTAACCTCTGTAATACACGCTTCAAAATCTGATAAATTAATAAAATATTCTGACTCATTGAATTTTACACCACGCGGCGTTGGGAACACCTCATAGCTATAGCCTTCGCGGTGAGTATTAGGTATAGAATTGGCTGATATTTGGCTGACTTTTTTGGTCAGCTTAGGATTCATACGAGCCATTTCAGACAGCATATAAAATGCCCCATTTAAAATCACAGTACTGTCAAATTGATCTTTAAACTTTTGACCGCTTTTCATAGGCTTAGGCGGTATGACTGATAATGATTTCTGCTGTAGCTTATTTGTTCCAGGGAATAAGAACCACTCAAGATGACGATGGGTTTTTATATTGTCTGCAAAACATTTGATACCATCCTCGAACTCTAAACGCTCGTTCGATTCACGCAGCCCATACAGACTCACAACTTTAAGGGTTAATTTAGTGAATATTCCAAGCATACCCAAGCTTGCATGTAAGGCATTACCTAAATCATCAGTTTCAGGATCGCCACGATAATGCGTATTGAGCTCCCCTTTACCATCTACCCATTCCCAGCCAACCACCTGATTTGCTACAGAGCCCAAAGTTATACCCGTTCCATGGGTAGCAGTACTCGCTGCACCTGCGATCGTTTGAGCTTGGACATCACCCATGTTTTCTAATGCGAACCCATGCTCACGTAAAGCATCCCCAATCTCATGTAAGTAAGTTCCCGCATGTAATGTCACTTCTTTGGCGTCTTTATCTACCGATATCAGTCCACGCATGTGGTGCAAACTTATCGCGATTTCTTCAGGCTTTGCACATCCGCTAAATGAATGGGCGGCGCCAGTAACCCTTATACGCTTATTATTAGTACGTGCATCCTTAACTATTTGTTGCAACTCATTAATGGTTGAGGGTGTTAACTTTTGCTCTGGTGCGGTTTTTACATACCCTACCCAATTTTCCCAGTCTCTTTTCGCTTCCCAACGCTTTAGTGAAAACATTTTCCCTCTCCTCGATACGTAGTCATGGTATGTGCAGCTCCTTCTGCTATTGGTTGGTTGTTTTGGCGATAGCAATACATTACTTTAAAGTGCTCGCAAAGCTCGCCAGCTTTTGCGTGTCGACACCATACGGCATCCCCTATTTCAGGTATATTATGTTTATCTATAATCTTAGTATCTATTGCGAGTGGCGTTTGAACCTCACCGAACCCTTCATCCGCTAATATACTAAGGCCCTTAGGATAATGAACAATAGGTGATTTATCTATACCTGATGCGCCGGATGCGATAAACCCGCCGCCATGACAAGTTATGACCCCTTTTTCAGGGCGCCGCGTTACAGGTAATACAAATCCTGCTGCAGGTTTAAATGCTTGCATTGATTCCATATAATCAAAATACGCAGGTTTGTAGTACGCTGAGCCCACTGTAATTTCAGTAATCTCAGGCTGGCATGACGTAAAGTCCATGCTGCCACTGCCGCCACCATTGACGATTTGAAGATCTATACCTTGTCTATTAAGCCACTTTACTATTGACCCACGACGTTGACTGACTTGCTTTTTGGATCTGTTTTTTAAAAGCTTTATTGCAGGTGCTAGTAGCGCTTTACCCGGTAAATGTTCTGGTAATCCTGCGATTTGGGCTTCATAGCCCATTAAGGAGGTAAGTTTGATATATTTGCAATTTTTTATATGTTTTAGAAGGCGTTTTACCTCCTTTTTTGAGAGCAGTGAAGATCGTTTGGTTCCAAAATATAATTTGGGCAATGGCATGGACATATTTATATCTAAACATACCTCAACCACTTCGCCATATTTTTGACCAGTTTTATTTAGAGCATCAACTTGTTCAGGTCGATCAACCATCCATGACATGATACTGCCCTGCCTGGTATATTCAAAAGTTTTAGCAACGCTATCCATATCTAATGTAGGATAGGCACACAATATATTTTCAAAACCATTTTTGAGCAGATATACAGACTCATCGGCAGCATAAGACATTAAACCGATATAATTTGGAGATTTATCTTTAATATACTTAATGACATCAATAGAGCGGATGGACTTAGTAGCCAAACGTAGATTAACGGCTTTTGTTTTACTATTTACTAACTGAATGTTGTGATCAAGTGCATCAAGATCTAGCCATGCAGAAGGCATGTGGGGCGGGCTAAGTTGGGCAAAATCCATTTTGCTTTCCTTAATTAAGTTGCTTTTATTAGATGTTTTTAATTAGATGTTTTTAATCAGTTATTATAATCATTTAATTTTTGATTAGCATTTTTAAGTAAGCTACTGTTTAATAGCTGCTATTAAAAAAACATGCTATAAACTATTATCATAAGTTAATATTTATAGCTTTATAGATTCCGATAATTTATTAAAAATATGCCATATGAGTTTGAACTTACTAAATCGTCGAGTCAAGTACCTTAGAAAATATTTTATAAATCAACACTATTCATAAATTAAAATTTTATTACTAGGAACTGTATAGATTGCAAAAACGCAGCTTAAATCTGCGTTTTTCTTTAATATTAAATACCGTACATTAGATGATCATTTGTATTAAGATTTTATTTCACTTATATCTGGGTTTGACCAACATACAATTCGCGCATAACCTTTTTATCGTGTTTACCAACAGAGGTTTTTGGTAAGTCATCGACAAACTTATAATGATCAGGAACACCATATTTAGTGATCATGCCTTTTTCTGCTGCTTGTTCAGCTAAGGCTTTAATGTCTTCAGGCGTTGTATCTTGACAGTCAGGTTTTAATACAATTGCTGCTAATGGACGTTCCCCCCACTTTTTATCATGCACACCGATAACAGCAACATCAGCCACGGCTGGGTGCAAAGATAAAATGGTTTCAATCTCAAGCGATGATATCCACTCCCCGCCCGATTTAATGACATCTTTTAAACGATCAGTAATTTTCATCGTTCCATCTTCAGTCATAAAGGCGATATCCGCGGTATGCATATACCCGCCTTCCCAAAGCTCAGCTCCTGCATCATCATTTTTGAAGTAGCTTTGAGTCAACCATGGTGCGCGCAGTACAAGCTCACCTGTAGTTTTACCATCGTTTGGTAGACGCTCATTTTTATCATCCCAAATTTGGGCATCTACCATTAGTACAGGTTTACCAGTCATACTACGGCGCTTGGCTTCTTCATCTAAAGTCATTTCTGGATCATCAGATCTAAACTCTGTCAATCCAATAAGCGGTGCAGTTTCTGACATGCCATAGCCTGTATAGACCTCAATGCCTGCTGATAACGCAGTTTTGGCAAGACCTTCGGTAAGACGCGAACCACCAATGATCATTTTAAGCCCATCAAACTGTTTACCTTCTGCTTCTGCTTGTTTTAACAACATTTGTAGAATAGTTGGAACGCAATGAGTGATTGAAACTTTTTCATTTTTTATTAAGTTCAACATCACATCAGGTGCATAACGTCCTGGATATACCTGCTTCATCCCAAGCATCGTCGCCGTATACGGAAAACCCCATGCCATCACATGGAACATTGGCGTCATTGGCATATAAACATCACCAAGTACCAAGCCTTGTTTCTGCGGAAGAACCCCAAGCATCGCAGCTTCTGCTAATGCATGCAGAACCAACTGACGATGACTAAAGAATACACCCTTAGGATTACCCGTGGTTCCTGATGTATAAAAAGTTGAGGCTATGGTATTTTCATCGAAATCTTTAAATTCGAATTCACTACTAGCAGCTTCTAATAGTGATTCATATTCACCAACCAAACGTGATTGGTTTATACCGAATACCCCTTCACTACTAACATCGTCATCATCTAACCAAATAATATGCTCAATCGATGAATTTTCAAACTGATAGTCTTTCACCATGGGTGCAAATTCAGAATTTAATAATAAAACCTTTGGCTTAGCATGATTGATGGTGTATAAGATTTTTTCAGGAGAAAGTCTTATATTAACGGTTTGAAGTACATACTGTGACATCGGCACCGCAAAATAAGTTTCTAAAAATCGGTGCGAATCCCAATCCATCACCGCCACAACATCGCCATGATCGAGGTTCAAACCATCAAGAACATTCGCTAATTTTGCAATACGTTCAAAAAACTCACTATAGGTCATGCGTTTTTTATCAGCATATACTATTTCTTCGTTTTGAGAGGTTAATTTTGAACGATTTAAAAGCTGTTTAATTGTTAATGAGAAGTTAAAAGCTTCGGGAGCGGCGTTATAGTGATTTGTCATTATATATTCCATTATTGTTTGATTCGTTATAACCCAATATAAACGCTTTAAGAGAGCAATTGTACACTGAGTAAAATTATCATAATCAACTCGGTGTTATAAGTAAAGAACAGTTATAAATGAAGTATTATTCAACTTATTAAGCTGATATCCATTGAATCATTTTATAATACTAAATTCTTGTATTTTAAATTTATATACAATAGTCGCGGCAACTTATACCATGTTATGATTAATTCGTAACTGTATTTACTGACTACAATTATGTTTAGTTAAACTCACCTTTAGCCTATCGACACCCTCATTATGAATAAACCAGATTTATCCAAACTTGATCATATCAATACAGATTTAAACTCAGAAGCGGGTGAGGCTGAAAGTTCTTATGCTTATGATGGCGACACTCTTGATGATGAATTAGAAAACACAGTTCTTCGATTAAGCGACTATTTATCAGCAGTTGAGTTGGTTATTAAAGAAACGTTTCGCCATAGCGTTTGGGTTAAAGCTGAAATTCGAAACTTATCAAGCAAAAATGGACATTACTACTTTGAGCTTGCTGAAAAAGATGATGATGGCAAAGTTATCGCTAGTTGCCGTGGTAACTTATGGCGGTTTAAAGCATCCAGAGTGCTTGCGAAGTTTGAGCGCGCTACTGGCATGAAACTTGAACGCGATGTGACAGTATTACTCAATGTCTCAGCAAACTATCATCCTTTATATGGTTTTTCACTAACAATTAACGATATTGATCCAAGTTATACCTTAGGCGACCTGGCTCGGCAGTATGCTGCCATGCTTGAACGTCTAAGTGCTGAGGGCCTATTGAATCAAAACAAACAAGTCGCCAATCCTTTTGATATTGAACATGTGCTCGTTATAGCACCAGAAAAAGCGGCGGGGCTTGGTGATTTTAAAGCAGATGCAGACAAGCTTGAACGTACTAAAGCCTGTTATTTTCATTATCACTATGCCACTTTTCAAGCCAACCATGCTCCGACTGAAATACGCCATGCCATAACCAAAGGCATGCTCACTTTTAAAAAAGAATACGATCGCTACCCCGATATTATGGTCATTATAAGAGGCGGCGGCGCAGTTGGTGATTTAGCGTATCTGAACGATTATGAATTGGCAGCATTAGTTGCTGAACAACCCATCCCTGTGTGGGTAGGTATTGGGCACGAACGTGATACGGTTATACTTGATGAGGTAGCTCATACCAGTTTTGATACCCCTTCTAAAGTAATCGCAGGTATCATCAATCATTTATCATCTTTAATGCAGCGTACCCAAGGGTATGCAGACTTTGTTAAACGTATCAGTCTACAATATTTAGAGCAAGCGTCTAACAATTCAGAACGCCAATTCTCCTCAATTCAAAGTCTTAGCAAACATAACTTACAGCATTGGCAGCATTTAAATGATCAATACATGAATAGCGTCAAACAGCACGCAAAATTTGAACTACGTGAAGTCAGTCTTACTACCCTAAGTAATATAAAACGCATACGCCAATTGAGCTATCAACGATTGCAGCAAACCACTCATCAGATAGACGCTTTATATCAAAGTACTCAGCGCACTAGCCATAATTTATTAAAGGAT
This sequence comes from Psychrobacter sp. CX21, assembly GCF_057396255.1. Taxonomy (NCBI): domain Bacteria; kingdom Pseudomonadati; phylum Pseudomonadota; class Gammaproteobacteria; order Moraxellales; family Moraxellaceae; genus Psychrobacter; species Psychrobacter sp. CX21. The sequence goes on from NZ_JBXYJG010000008.1 coordinate 41,147, forward strand.
GTTGCCAATCAAATTCGTTACTATCAACAAGTGATATTGGTGCAAAACCCTGCACGATTACTGAAACAAGGCTATGCATTTGTTAAGGATTCAAATAATACGTATCTAAATTCTATAAATAGTATTGAAAAAGGTGATTTTGTAAACGTTACCATGAGTGATGGGGATATTAATGCTGTGGTGTATAATGTCACTAAACACAATACGCCTACTGATATAGAATAATTTTTTAATCACTATTATACATTATCAATTAATAAAACTTATTCAACTATAAACTAAACTCTATTTGCATAAGGAATTTCTATATGTCGACACGTAAAAAAGCAGCACCAAAGACCTTTAAAGCTGCTTATCAAATATTGAAAACAAATGCCGAAGAGCTGCAAAACTCTAATGAGCCAGATATTGATAATTTAATGAACACCGTTGAGCAATCAATAGCTGCTTATAAGGTATGCCAATCTCGAATAGAAGCGGTGCAACAAGCATTAGATGCTGCATTTGATGAAGGGGAGGAAGCTGAAGAAAGTGAGGAATCAGTAGCCAATGTAGACGATAATGTTTAGTCAGGGTCTCTTTTGCGATCTATTATGTATTGAGTAAGTCATCACTGAGTTGCTCATAATAAATTTATACCACTTGAATAAATAAGAACCTACTCACTCAACCTATGACTCTTGCCTACCATACACTGTCTCCTACAACTGCACATATTATTCATTTTGTATTTGAATGGGTTGCTTTGATTGTGGGTGTGCAATCTTATCGGCTTATAAAAAAGCGCCAAGCTAACCAATATCCAAACAATCCTAAATATTCTAACCTTTTGTCAAACAACAGTTTTGCAGTTGCCATCGGTTGTATATTGGGTGCAGCCATTGGTAATAAATTGCTTTTCGTCATTGAAGTACCGCAAGCTTGGGAACAATACGGCTGGATGTCGTTGGGCATGGGTCAAACCATTGTAGGCGGTATGATCGGTGGGCTTGTTGGTATTGAGGTGGCTAAGAAAATCGCAGGTATTCGCTATTCGACGGGGGATTTGTTTATAGTCCCCTTTTGTGTGGGTTTGATAGTTGGGCGTATGGGCTGTTTTTTAGCAGGACTAAATGATGGCACGTATGGCGTGGCGACTAGCTTACCTTGGGGTATTGATTTTGGCGATGGGGTGAGCCGTCATCCGACCCAAATCTATGATATGTTGTGGGCAGTGGCGATGCTTGTCTTTTTTTATTACACCTATCCTAAGTTAAAAGCCGTTAGTGGATTGTCGTTTAAACTATTATTTTTGAGTTATATGCTGTGGCGATTGTTGGTGGATGGGATTAAACCGGTGCCCTTTGTGTATTGGCTGGGTTTATCGGGGATTCAGTGGGCGTGTTTGCTGGCGATTGCAATTTATTTGCCGTTAGTAATTCGGGATTTTAAAAGGTTAAGAATAAAAAATCGTAGTTTTATTTCTATACAAGATATAAAATAATTGTAATAACTAATTTAATAACTATTTTAATAACTATTTTAATAACTATTTTAAAATTACTAAATAAATTTACTCGGCGGGTTAATAAATGTATGACACACCTACCTTTTTCATGTTTCTGTCAATTATTGGCATATCGCATCTATTATTATTTATAGCGGTGGTATTAGCTTTAGTCGGTTATTTTGGAAAAAATAAAACTAATAAAAACAGAAACTTTGTAAGAGCAGGTAAACTGTTGATAGCTTGTGCATTATTTGTGCTAATTGGCTCAGGCGGCTGCATAATGCTTACTAATTTAACCTAACTCTATTGTATAGAAGTACCTCACATGTTTGATATTCTAATAGTATTATTCTCCAGTATGTATATCCTCGCTTATGTAGTACTTCTATTAGCAATAATATTTGCTGTTATAGGTGGCTTCCAAAAAAATGAGTCTGATAAAATCGTCTCTTATACACTTGCTTCAAAGACCTTATTAATAGCCGCTTTATTATTTATTATTGGTCTATTTAGTTCAGTATTGTATTAGGTCTATCTAACAATTAAGCTTTAAATTAAGACAAAATTAACAATTTTAACTATTTAAAGCAGTTAGCCCGTAGTTCAAGTAAAATTTCAAGTTTAACTGGTAGAACTGATAGTTATTTAAAGTCTTATACCACAATGCCTAATACTCACCCCTTCGATTCTATAATTAATATAGAAGTTTGTTTATAACGCTAATGTTCCTTCTTAGGAGCTGTTTAGCCTCTACGAAGCGTTAAAGAATTACACTGCAATTTTAGGTTCGCAAGAGACATTCATGCTTAGATTTCATCTTGCGCTTCGGGAAAGCGTGCCCCACACGCTTTATAAACCTCGCTCACCTATAAAGGGGATTTCTTGATACGATATCCTTGTTTGAATAGAGTGTTGCGGTGACTTAGCCAATCAGAAAATTAAAGATTTTCTCTTGCGTCGGGATGAGTGTGCCCCACACACTCATTTAATCCCTCCTCATATCGCTGAGTCAGGAATGGCTCTGGATGTATTCACTGCCACTTTAGGCAAGCAATATAGGAACACAAAGCGGGATTAGCTACTTGTTGAGGTACTGATTGTTACGCTGACCTTTTATAATATTGGATTGAGAATTTTATGTCACATAAAAACCGCCCTTATGAGTTTTACGATACGACAAGCTCGGTGTGTAGCACATGCTTGTACCCCGTTGAGGCAAAGATTATTTTTAAGAACGATAATGTTTTTATGGATAAGTGGTGTCCAGTGCATGGGGTTGAGCGGGTGCTGATGATGGATGATGTGGCGTATTATCGCAGTTGCCGTGAGGTGTATGTGAAACGCCCTGAGATGCCCTCTCAGTTTGCTACGCCGATGCAGTACGGTTGCCCTTACGATTGCGGACTCTGCCCGGACCATATGCAACATTCTTGCTTAACGATTGTTGAGATTACCGATGTGTGTAATTTGGATTGTCCGGTGTGTTTTGCAGATTCAGGGATGAGTCGTGAGGTGAATTTACCACATTTGTCGTATAAGCATAAATCTTTGGAGACGGTGAAAGCGATGCTTGATACGGTTGTGGCTTGTGAAGGTGAGCCTGATGTGGTGCAATTGTCAGGCGGTGAGCCAACCATGCATCCTCAGTTGTTTGAGATTTTGGATTATATGCAAACATTGCCTATTCGTCATATTATGATTAACACCAATGGGGTGCGGTTGGCGAAAGAGCCTGAGTTTGTAGCGAAGTTGGCCGATTATGCGCATCGTTTTAAGAATAGTAATAGTGAAAAGGTGCAGGGATTAGAGATTTATTTGCAGTTTGATTCGTTACATGATGCGCACATGCAGGTTTTGCGTGGCGCAAAGTTGGCTAAACTTCATGAGCAGGCGTTGGCGCATTTGGAGGCGCATGGTTTGTCCACAACCTTGGTAGCGACGATTAAGAAGGGGCTCAATGATGGCAAGATGGGCGATATTATCCGTCATGCGATGGGGTTTCGCTGTGTGCGTGGGGTGAGTTTTCAGCCGTTATCGGAGGCAGGTCGGGTTGGGATTGATGAGACGTTACTCGATGATAGGAAACAGCGATTAACGATATCGAGGATGCGTCGTCAGATTGCTGAACAGTCAGATGTGTTTACCTTGGATGATATAGTGCCGGTGCCTTGTAATCCAGATACGTTGGCGATGGGTTATGCGCTTAAGACGTATGCTGATAGTAGTGATGATGAGGAGGTTGGATATGCTAAGAAGAGCAAGCCAATTGTTGCACCGTTGACTCGTTATTTGACCCCTGATGTGATTATGAATGGCGGTGGGAATACGATTTTGTTTGAGCAAAACCCTGAGGTACAGAGTCAAGCAAAGGCGCAGTTATTTAAGGTGCTAAGCACCAATCATTCGCCGGAGTCGCAGGCAAATTGTTTGTCAGAGTTGTTGTGTTGTTTGCCTAAGATTGATGCACCGAATTTGAGTTATGAGAATGTGTTTCGGGTTATGATTGTGCAGTTTATGGATGCGCATAATTTGGATATTCGGGCATTAAAGAAGTCGTGTATTCATTTTGCCCAGCCTGATGGGACGATGATTCCGTTTGAGAGTTTTAATTTGTTTTATCGTGATGATAGGGCGCAGAAGTTGGCGGAGATTCGGGGCAGTTTGGCGAAGGGGTTTGAGGCTCGTAATGTAGCTAATGCGCCAAAATATAATGTTCAAAAAGATAATGCTCAAAAAGATGATTCTATTAGGGATAAAAGCTTGATAAATTCGGTGTCAGTTTAGAAGCTAATTTGAAGATAGTTAGAGAATAGTTAGAAGCTAGACTGTCTCTAAAGGTCTATCATATAACCGCTTTATTAACTAAACTTACGCAAATAGATATTCTAAATCTTTAAAAGCGACTGGTGATATTTCTGGATCAACTGGCCCTACCCTCATAAAATTCAAAAATTAATACGAACCGTTTTACCATCTTGTGATGCGTAAGCTCATTTGAAAGAATCTTTAAATAAGGTAGACTTCACAAATCAGAAGCCATAGATTAAAATAAATTAAATTTTTCCTAATAAAAAAAATAGACCATAAACATGGTCTATTTTACTATTTATGCGACCCACCAGAGCTATATCCAGTGCGACCATTATTGCCATTAGTGCCCCCACCCCCGCCAGGCAAAATGATAAAACCACCACCACTTCTACCAGCTTCTTCTTTACTATTTGGTCCTGTTACAGCAGGTCTTGAGTTCATCCCTATAACAAAACTTATGATTAAGGCAAATATAATAATAATAACTGAAATAGTTTTAGATCCTGATGAGCTATAATTAAAGGGTCCAGTTTCGACTTCATCACTTAAATGCTGGCGTTCTGATTCACTCGCTTTGAAGTAAACCATATAGATCAAAATAGCGCCTATAACCCCGACTATTATAGATCCACTTGCTAAGAGCCAGACCGCAACTTGAAGCAAGGTATGCCAAATAAGGAGAGATTTTAAGCTGCCCTGATGGCTAAAACTACCTGATCCTGTGGATATTCTATCTTGGTTTAAATAGTCGCCAAACCAATTTTCAAGCTTTAATGAATTGACAGGCTTTGAATGCGTAAATGTAATTTCTCGATCAGTTTGCTCTGAGGTAATGACCTCATCACCATGCTTATAATCGATAAGTAAATCACTATCGTCAATGTTCACCTGCCAGTTAAAGGCACCCATCGCAAACACGACTTGATTGCGATATCCAGTGCCGACTTGACGCCACTGCATGTCTTTATAAATTAACAGACCTGGTTCTTGTACTGGCATTTCACTAAGAATGCGAGCGACATACCAACCCGTTGACTCCTCGGACAGCCATAAGAAACCATCGGTTAAACTATATAATAAATACTCAGTCCATGCGCCAAATTCACCTACTTCATTTAGCCGCATTATACCTATAACGACATAATCATGATAAATACTACTTTCAACAATTTTATCAGCGGCGTCATCTGATAAAGCAAACGCACTTACTTCCACTATATCTGCCGCTGCTACACGTGCTTTGGCACCTAAGGGTAGACTGCTATCGAAGCTTTGCATTGTGGAATGCATTTTAATGACGCTGGCAGTATTACCAGTGAGTTTAACTTCGCTATGACAAGCAGGACATACTAGAAAATCTGTCGCACCATCAACGTAAGGTATAGGACTACCACAGTTAGGGCATTCTATTTTGCTAATAATAATGGCGTTGTTAGTATCAGGAACAGTATTGCCCGATTGGCTGACATCTTCATTAATCTGACGGTCATCTTTGAGCAGCTGCATATCTAGGTCTGAAAACTCAACCGCATGCCCTTGATAAACTACTGGAGGATGTTCAGGACCAGCATCTGTGTAGTCAAGCGTGATGAACTCTCGCTTGTACTGCGCATCTATGACCCACGTCTCCCAACCTTTACCAACAACATAAGGCAACTCGCCTTCACCAGCGATAGCTTGAGCGTCACGTCTATCATTGACTTGATAGGTATGATCGCCAAAGCGCACACTATCGTTAATAGCCAGGGAATGATAAGCAGGTAGTGTTGAAGTCGTGCCTTCACCTATAGTGATTGAATAATGACCCAACGCCTCAGAAAGCCAACCACTAAGTCCGTTAGAAAATTGGACATACCATTCGTTCCATATACCTTGAGAGTATTGAAGTTGAACGCGGCCTATAACCGCGAATACTTCACTATCATACCGTCCGACACTACCAATCTGTAAGGGAGAATAGTCTTCAATAGTAAGAGACTGCTTACCCTGTTCAACCAATGTATCACCTTCACGTAGCACAGAGGTTTGACAATATTCACACACTGCCATAACAGACCCTGGTGAAGCAAACTCCACAAGAGCGCCACACGATGGACAGGGTGCAGTAAAGGTCAGAACATTAAAATTAATGGGTAGTTTTTGCTTCGACTGTGGCAAAGTATTACTCTCTATAGTTTTATTAAGACTATCTTCAAAACGACCTATTTATTTAGATAACAGATCTAAAATTTTAGCCTTAGTTTCATCATAATCTTCTTGACTAATTAGCTCTTGATCCAATAAACCTTTGAGTTTATTTAATCTGTCCATATAATCAGGCTCAGTAGCATCAGTGGCATGGCTGGATTGTTCGGTAGGTTGACCTTGATTTTGTGGCTGTTGTGTTGATGAATTTTGAGAGCTATTTTGTGAATTAAAAGCATCACTCATAACTTGACCCATATTCATACCAACACCAAGACCTGCGCCTATACCTGCCATGCCTCCTTCATTTTTGGCAGCATGCTGAATAGCTTCTGCTGACTGATAGCGAGTATACTCGTTGATATCGCCTATCATGCCCATAGAAATACGCTTATCCAGCGTTTCTTGTAAGTTCTCAGGTAATGACACATTCTCTACAACAAATGATTCTACTGCCAAGCCATACTTAGCAAAGTCAGGCTGCAATTCTTTTTTAATCTCGTCAGCCATTATTCCTTGATTGGCTGCCAAATCAATAAAGGGTACAGAGCTATTTCCAAGTCCTGAAGCAAGATCTGATACGATTAAGTTTCTAAGCTGAGGTTCAATTTGCTCTGCACGATACACATCGTTCATACCCGTTATGTTTTGATAAAACTGGGTAACATCATTAATCTTGTATGAATACATACCAAATGCGCGTAAACGCACCATGCCAAACTCTGCATCACGTACAGTGACTGGCTGCGTAGTTCCCCATTTACGGCCTTGTTGCAGGCGCGTACTAAAGAATAAAACGTCAGATTTAAACGGTGAGTCAAAACCCATGCGCCAATTTTTTAAATTAGTCATAAGAGGCAGTGTTTCTGTGTTTAGGGTATAACGACCAGAGGTGAAAATATCTGCTATTTGACCTTCGTTTACGAACACCGCAACTTGACCATCACGAACGGTTAATGTTGCACCATTTTGTATTTCATTATCTGCCATTGGGAACTTCCACATCAGAACATCATCGTCCTGCCAGTCCCATTCGATAGCATCAATAAACTGCTTTTTGATAAAACTTCTAATACCCATTGTGATTCCTTTATTTAATCGAGTTAATATATACGTTTGTTTATACTAAATGTTTGCGCAGTATAAATTGTTGTACTTCTTATTGATTGAGGGTTTTGTAAAAGCTAGGGGTTAGGGTCTGTTGAACATTCAAATATTAGGACTGCTGATAGCTAAAATTGTTCCAAACTAGGCATAAACCGACGATAATGCCCGAAGCGTATTGAACCTTAGCTAGGTTTATAACAACGTTTGGGGCAATTTTAGCATCAGCCCTACGGGGCGGGTCTATTTTTTGTCAATATATTGTGAAATTTTCTAACTTAGAATAACTAAGTGTCTAAAATTTCCCTGCATATTGCCTAAAAAATAACCGCCGCCAGTTCCATATTTGAATGTTCAACAGACCCTAGTAATGACTTACGACAATACACCTGCGTTAATAATACCTAATACCAAACCTGTGATACCTATTAATCCACCTACCGCCATGTTATTAACTTTAATATGCTGAGGCACATTGCCGATAATCTTTACTATAACAAAATAACCTATAATTTGAACGACCATGGCAACGGCACTCCAAATTAAAAAAGAGATGAAGCCTGCATTATAGATAGCACTAGCCGCTAAGGTTAAAGAGAATCCTAAAATAGTTCCCCCAAAACTGAGCACTGCCGCACCAGAGCCGCGACGTATAAGTGCAATTTCATCATAAGGCGTAATTGCCATATATATGACTGAAAACACAGCGAGCATCACTACGCCGCCGCCGAAATATATAGCGTAATAAAGCAGTTCCGTCTGCAAGTTTCCTAAATTTTGCATCTAATTAACCTTTGTTTTGTTAGTAATTGGATAATGATTTAATGAATTGAAGAATATATAAAATTTAAATAGATGGTGGTTTATTTAAGTCAATATCTGTAAACCCTTTATATTTAAATTATAAATATTACAAATTAAAAGCTTAGCTCTGACTTTAGTTTAAAACAAAATCGAATAGCTACTGTTGTTATTTGTTTTGGATACCATGATGGCGAGATACATTATTCACGTTATGGTTTTTTGGTTTGAATATATTTAAACAAGCGGCAAATAGATCATCTGCTTTACTAGTATTTTCATTCGTGACATTACACACGTATATATCCAAAGTAACCGTTTTATACTCACCCCATGTGTGTAAACAAATATGCGACTCTGCTAATAATATAGAAAGTGTCAGACCACTTTTTTGTTCAATGTCATCAACATCCACATTTACCACATTCTCTACCGGATTGATTACGCCAATATTGGTTCTAATAAGTTTTGATTTGGTGATTTTTTGCGACCCAAACTCATACCCTGCTTTGCCAACCATAGTTAATCCAACCTTATCAACTTCACTTGCAAGCAGTTTAATTAATGGTTCAACTTTGTTTAATAATTCAGAATCGCATTCGCAATCCCAAAGCTCGGCCAATATATGCTTACCACTCATAGAAGGTTTAGGTGCATTCATATCGTTTGTCATTTTCTCACCATTTAAATGGGTTTTAATAGAGTAATAATTAAAAATATTATTAATTGATACTTAGAAGATGATTATTCATCAGACCAGTCCTGTAGATAGTAGTGTACCAGTATCTGCCTATCTAAAGTATTGGGTTCGACATCTATTGGCTGCATATCGGGGGGAAATGTAAACATTTCACGGCTCACCGAAGGCGTTAAGAATTTTAAAGGTAGATCATACTGCGTTGGTGGTTCAAACTTTTTATCATTACTACCTACAATAAACCCCCACTCTCCGAACGAGGGCACATAAGTATGATAAGGGGTGGTTTTAAAACCAGATTTTTCAAGCGTTTTATTTATGGACCAAAAGGATCTCGGCGCATAATAAGGAGACGTTGATTGAACGACAACAAAGCCTTCTGCATTCAAATGATGACTTACTAGATTATACATAGACTCTGAATAAAGCTTCGCTAAGCTATACTGTGAAGGATCAGGCAAATCAATGATAACCGCATCATAAAATTCATTATTGTCCTCAAGCCATTTATAAGCATCGGCATTAATAACACTTACCTTAGGATGAGTTAATGAATTGTTGTTTAATTCAGAAAACCGTGATGAAGCTGCAAAAAACTCAGTCATTTTTGGATCTAAATCAACTAAAGTTATATGATCTACTTTATCATATTTAAGCACTTCACGCGCAGCCATGCCATCTCCGCCTCCTAATATAAGTATCTCAAGACTAGGCTTTGCTGCTCGGCTATTATTACTTAGTTTTTGCAGAATAGGATGCACAAGTGCTTCATGATAACGATATTCATCGCGGGTTGAGAACTGGAGATTGCCATTTAAAAAAAGTTGGTGGTATCCACTGCGCTCCGTAATGACCAAACGCTGATAAGGAGAATTGGTTGCAAACACGACTGGCGCTTTAAATAGCTTCTGTTCTGAGATTCCTACTAACCTATCAGCAAACAATAACCCTGATAAAAGCAAGATGGTAGATATTAACAGTCTGGTTATTAATCGTTGGCGGACTTTATGATGATCAACCGCATGGAATGAGAATGAGGAAGTAGAGCTAATTGTTTTATTAAAGTTACCTTCGTTAGTATTTAAGGCAGCTTTTGGATAAAAGTGGCGAACCGTCCAGCCAGCTACTAATACATTTAATAAACCAAAAACAACCGCCGAGCGAGCCAATCCTAACATTGGTGCCAAAATAAGCGGGAATAGTAATGACACCGCAAGCGCACCTAAATAATCGAAGGTTAGTACCCGACTTACTAACTCGTTAAATGCATGCTTTTCTGAATTGAATATTCGCATGACTAGCGGTATTTCCATACCTACCAGTGTACCTATGCAAATAACCAAGCCATAAAGTATTGACTTAAATGTAGGTAGCCAAGCAAACGCCATAAATAAAGCGATGGCGGATAATCCACCGATAAGACCAACCAAAATCTCGATTTCTATAAATCGCTGTAGCACTTTATGCTCAGGTACATACTTAGATAAATGCGATCCTATTCCCATTGCAAACAGATACGTGCCAATGATGGTTGAAAACTGTAAGACTGAGTCCCCCAATACATAGCTCGCTAATGCGCCCGCAATTAATTCGTAGGCCAAACCGCAAGAGGCCACAATAAAAACTGACAGCACTAAAAGTGAGTCAGTTTGCAAACGTTTAAAAGTCAGGGTCATAAAATCTACTTGATTAGCGTTAAAGGCTATAGGAGCAAAAGCCAAAACCTAATTTACATGTTAACTACTTAGCTTTTGAAATAATTAGTTTTTAACTATACTAATACTTTGCTACCTATATAAATTAGCTACTTAAGCATATCCACAAAAACGCCATAGCCAGATTGCGGCATTTTATCGACAGGAATAAACTGTAAAGCGCCGCCATTAATGCAGTAGCGTAGTCCAGTTTTATCTTTAGGACCATCATTGAACACATGTCCTAAATGAGAGTCAGCTACTCGAGATCTTACCTCGGTACGTACCATATTAAATGCGGTATCACTGTGCTCAGTTATGACCTCAGGGGCAATAGGTTGCCAAAAGCTTGGCCAACCACAGCCTGAATCGTACTTATGCGTCGACAAAAACAAGGGTTCACCGCTCACCACATCCACATAAATGCCAGGCGCAAATAGATGATCATATTCATGACTAAACGCACGCTCTGTACCCGCCTCTTGGGTGATTTTATATTGGGTTTTGGTTAAGGTATCTTTTAAAGCATTTTTATTATAATTAGCGTAGCGGCTAGGATTTAAAGCAGCTTCTATGGTGTTTGCTGCTGATAGCTTGCTTTGAGCATTATTTAATGTACTGGTGCTCGATGACTGGATGTTATCATCAGCCAGACTCAAATCAATATGACAATATCCATTTGGATTTTTGGTTAGGTAGTCTTGATGATATTCTTCAGCGTATGCAAAGTGGTGTAACGGTTCATTTTCTACCACAATATCTTGACTATATTTTGAATCAAGTTGTTGTAAACCAGCATCAATAATAGCCTTATCGCTAGGGTCAGTATAATAAATGCCTGTACGGTATTGAACGCCTCTATCATTACCTTGCTTGTTCAAACTGGTTGGATCAATGACTCGAAAATAATACTTAAGTACGGTTTCTAAATCTATTTTATCGGCGTCATAGACCACTTTTACTGTTTCAGCATGACCAGAACCTGCGATAACCTGTTCATAGGTTGGATCGCTAATATTTGGATTACCATTAGCATATCCAGAAATAGCATCTACCACCCCATCTACACGCTCCATATAAGCTTCTAACCCCCAAAAGCAGCCGCCTGCCAAATAGATGGTTTTAGTATTGATAGGCGAACCATCAGAATTGTAATAGACACCTTCTTTTTGCGTGGTCGCCGTAGATACTGCCGATTGATTGGTCGTTAATGATGTCGGCTTAGCAGTGCTTCTTTTTAAATCTCGGAAGTCATTACTCGCATTTTCAGCCAATGCATAAGCTTGTTCTTCTGTTAAATTACCCTTTATCAAGCGTACCAAATTGCCCCGTTTGTCCAAAATTGCCCAGCTTGGATATACTTGAACGCCCAATTGTTTGATTAAACTTCCAGACCCATCAATAAGTACGGGCAACTGAGGGTAATCTTGCTGTACACCAGCATACCACTGTTTAAAGTCGGCACTATCCTTTTCATTCAACTGACCAGGACTTGCTACCGTCACAACGTTTAAATTAGCAAATGCTGTGTCGTTACGCCACGTTTCAGTTTCTTCTAAGGTTCCTAAACATAACGGACACCAACTTGCCCAAAATTTTACCAACGTTGGTTTGTTATCCTCTAGTACAGATGCCCCAGTCGCTCCTAATCCTTGAGTTAGCTGTGGAAGAGAGCTTAAATTTTGTAATACATCTGATGGCAACATATCTCGGCTATCTGTAATACCTGTATTTGAGCCTTGAGCTATTGATTCTTTAGTATTGTCTGATGTGGAATGACCATTATCGGCACTACTCATTTGGCCGCATGCCATGAGCAGTGTAGCAACAGATCCAATAAAGGCAGCTTTAGTCATTGTCGGCATGAGCGCAGAGTGTTGTTTCGGCAATTGAGGTGTTTGATTGAATGAGCGATTCATAGCGGTGTCTTCATCAAATTTATTCATAAAATATTTATAACCATCACAATGTATCTATTTATATATTAATTATTTAAAGTGCAGGGGGGTATGAACTAATTTTTATTACTAAATCTTATAGTCTCATATAGACTATATTAGGGTTCACTGCTGTTATTACAATAATTAGTTCTAAATCAATTTAGTAAAGATAATATGGTAGCATTGACCTATACTAACTGTTGAGAGATATGTCCATAGGAGTAAACGACATTAATACGACAAAATTTTAAAAATTTTGATTGATAGGATTAGGGTCTGTTGAACATTCAAATATTAGGACTGCTGATAGATATCTAGGTTTTAGCAATTCTATTGCTCATATACTCTATAAGCAAAACTCTATAGTCTGTATTCAACTGTAAAATTTAAATACAGCTTTTATCCATTCATAAATCTTGCCACATAGTCATCAGCGGGGTTGTTCTTCAAATCATTGACTGTACCCGTTTGAACCAATCGACCACCATTTAGGATACTAATGCGACTGCCTAATTTAATCGCTTCATCAATATCATGTGTAATGAAAGCGATTGTTTTACCCAGTTTGTCTTGTAAGGATAAGAGCTGATCTTGTAACTGACCACGTATCAAGGGATCTAGCGCCGAAAAGGCTTCATCCATCAAAATAATGGGCGTATCAACTGCTAAGGCACGTGCTAAGCCAACCCGCTGCTGCATACCGCCTGATAATTCATCAGGATAGCTTTTATCAACCCCTTCAAGCCCAACTTCAGCCAACCAGTAGCGAGCAATATCATGACGTTCAGCTTCAGACATTTTGCGAACTTTAAGTCCATAAGCGACATTTTGAATCACTGTCATATGCGGCACCAATCCAAAATGCTGAAACACCATACTGACATTGTGCTGTCTAAATTGTTGTAACTGCTTATCATTAAGGCTTAGGACGTTGATAATTTGACTATTGGTTGTGTCATTCGCCAAATTAAAGCTGTTGTTGGTAGGAATAGAATTTACTAATTGGGCGTTCTTAGAAGGTACTGACCCTGATGGTACTGACTCTGATAGATCTGACTCTAATGATACTGACTCTGATAGATCTGACTCTGATGGTACTGACTTTGAAATTATTGGTTCAGAATTTAGATTAGCTTTATCCAATCTCTCAACATTATCATCAGAAAACGTCGTCACGCTATCAATCCAAATTTTACCTTCACTAGGGTCTATCAAACGATTAATATGACGCACTAAAGTAGATTTTCCAGATCCGGATAATCCCATAATGCAGTGCAGCTCACCTTTATCGATACTGAGACTAACATCATATAGTCCCACGGAGTAGCCATACTGCTCGCGTACTTCACTACTACTCATGCCTTGATTAAGTAAAGTAAGCACTTTGTTTTTTTCGTCCTGATTCACATCAAAGATTTTGCTGACATTTTCTAGACGTAAATGAGTCATGATAAATTCCGTGAATAATTTTTGGCTAAATTTAAACTCAATATTATGATTTTGCTTAGGCTATTTTTAATCAACTAAGCTATTTGTTAATATAAGATACCATATGGATTTAAATAGCCATTTGTATTTAAGAGACCATATGTACTTAAAGGAATATGTGACACTTGTAATCTAAATGTTAGTAGCTAATCAAATCTGCAGAACTACTCCAGTTAATCAATGAGCTCTTGACGGGCTCGTCTGCCTTGACCAAATGCCTGTGTAATCCTATCAATTATGATTGCCATTATAACAATCGCGGTGCCCGCTTGTAGACCTTGACCAATATTTAGGGTTTGAATAGATTGCAGTACGTCCTCGCCCAATCCTGGTGCGCCAATCATCGAAGCCAAAACCACCATAGCCAGCGACATCATAACCGCTTGATTGATACCTGCCATGATGCTGGGAAGCGCTTGCGGTAGCTTAATCCAGAACAGCAGCTGCGCATGGTTACTACCGAATGAACGACCCGCTTCAACCATCTCTTTGGGGACTTGCTTTATACCGAGCATGGTCAATCGGATGAGTGGCGGCAAAGCATAAATAACGGTGGCAAATAATGCAGGGACTTTACCGATACCAAAGAGCATCAGTACAGGTATTAAATAAACAAAACTTGGCATCGTCTGCATCACATCAAGTACAGGAGTGATAATACGTCGTAACCATGGGCTGCCTGCCATTACTATACCAACTGGAATACCAATCACCATGGTTATGATAACTGAGACGATCAATAGTGCTAAGGTTTGAATTAACGCAATCCATAATCCAAACGCACCGATTAGAAATAATCCGATTGCACAAGCCGCTGCAAACCATACTTTACGAGTTGCAAACCATCCTAATAAGCCGACCAAGGCGATAAGTAGCCAAGGCGGTATCCAACCTAAGAACGCTTCAATCGGTAGTATTAAATAAGTTAGCGTCACATGACTGATACTTCTAAATACCTCACTAAAGTTTTGTACAACGTAGCTTAGCCCATTGTTAAGTGGCGTCTCTAATGACCATTCAGGGAACCATTTAAATTTAGCGCTGGCTGCACTACTATTATTAGTCGTACTTATACCAGAAGTTTGATTGGTGTCAGTAGTAAGAGGAATACCTAACTTGGTCGATAGATTTGAAGCTGCTTCATCGGTTAACCAGTTCCGCCATACTTGCGGATGACGCTCAAAAAACAAACGCGCTTGTTCTTCACCGCTGCGCTTGTTTTCAGACATCTCTAAAATAGCCAAATTTAACGTATTTGGTTCAAATTGTACTTTTTCAAACGCTTCTATCAGTTCAGGATGTCGGTCTTTAAATGGGGTCGATACGGCAACGCCTAGCTCAGAGACGGGAAATCCAGATACACAATTTGTCTCACTTGTCGCATCTAAAAGTTTATCCCAGCACGTACCATCATATTCAGGAAATGGGATGGGCGCAAAATCATATTTTGCCATTAGCCCCGTCGGTTGCCAGTAGTAAAACAATAAAGGCTTACGCTGCTCAAACGCAGAAGATATTTCTGCGTCCAGCGCTGCACCTGTTCCGGGATGTACATTATTATATTTAGCACTAAGCCCAGTATTATTCAAAAGATGGGTATTAAATATCTCACATGTCCAGCCAGTTGGACAGTTCATGAACCTTGCCGTGTCAGGCTGTTCTGGATCAGTAAATAGATGATCGTAATTGATTAAATCTTGATAAGTTCTAAGATCAGGATTGTCGTCTATAACATATTTTGGTACATACCATCCCTGAGTTGCACCGCCCTTAAGCGTGCTGCCTATAACCGCCGCATTACCCTGAGCAATTGCATCTTCCATAATAGGAGAGCGTCCAACCCACTGCTCACCAATCACTTGAATGTCATTCTGGGACAAAGCTGTTTCAAGTGCTGGCCCTGCACCTGGGACTTGTTCGGTAGTACATTCATAACCATCTTCTGCAATGGTTTGAAGCACTGAGGTTATAAATTGTCCACTTTCCCACGTGAGGGAGCCAAACTTGATAGGCGTACTATTCGCATCCCCACAAGCTGCAAACACTTGTGAAGATATAAACAATAAACTGAGTATAAACCATCGGTTGAATCTGGAGAGTATGTTCACAAAATGACCTATTTATTTATATTTTGGTGATAACCAAATGTGATCTGAATTAAGTTTACCCTAATTTGTTAATTCAATACCATGCTCAAGATACAAGATGACATAATTCAAACAGTTTTATAGCGGCCTTACTAGGACTTATTGCAGTCTTGCAATGATTCAAAGCTACCGTGGATTGATCATTTTAACTATAGTCGAACCACGCTTAAAGTTTTAGAGCGTTAAACTCGCTTAGGCTGTGCTAGTAGTTCTTATACTTAAATGACTTACTCGTTTGCCTTGTACCATTTCTAAGATTTATAGCATATATATGTCCAATAAATTAGTTTAAAAAAAAGTCTTTCAATGAGTTGATTGAAAGACTTTAATTAAGACAACTGCATACATACAAAGGCTATTTCATTAATAGTCCAAGACCTTTTTTAAACAGCTTGCTATACGGAGGTAGCATCAGATTCATGCCATTTATTTTTGCTTGAACAAAAACAGGCTTCATATGGCTTAAGCGCTCAAAGCCATGCTTTCCGTGATAGGCGCCCATACCAGAATTACCAACCCCACCAAAAGGTAACTCGCTTTGCGCAACATGCATAATTACTTCATTTACTGCAACACCGCCTGAAACGGTATAATTGCGCACATATTGTATATCTTCGTTACTTTCTCCAAATACATACAACGCCAGTGGACGTGGACGACTATTAACAAATTCAACCGCATCTCGTAACCCATTAACATGTATGAGCGGTAGCACCGGAGCGAACAGCTCATTTTGCATCACATCACTGTTAGTATCTGGATTGGCTACGATAACGGGCGGCATTAAACGGGTCTCTTCGTTAGCCGATTCTGTCGTTAAAGGGATCACCTTTTCACTCGGCAAATTATCTAAATACCCTTGAATACGTTTAAACTGTTTTGGATTAATGATACGAGTATAATCATTATTGTTGGCAATATTTGGATAATGTCTGTTTACCCATTCTTTAGCCAGTTTGATAAACTTGCTGTGCAGCGATTCTTTAATAAGGACATAATCTGGCGCGATACAAGTTTGGCCTGCATTAATGGTTTTACCCATCATCACTCGGTTCACCACACTTTCAAGGTTAGCATCATCAAGTACAATGACAGGTGACTTGCCGCCAAGCTCTAAAGTCACAGGTGTTAGGTTTGGCGCTGCTGCCGCCATGACCTTTTTACCAACTTCTGTCGAGCCTGTATAAAGTAGATGATCAAAGGGTAACTCACTAAACGCGACTGCCAAATCAACTTCACCAAGTGCTACAGATATAACATCTGGTGAAAAATGCTCAGAAATAGCTTCTGCAAAGACAGAGGCAAATAAAGGCGCAGACTCGCTCATTTTAACCATAACGCGATTGCCAGCAGTTAACGCATCTATGATAGGCCCTATCGCTAAAAATAAAGGGTAGTTCCAAGGCACCATAATACCAACCAGCCCAAGTGGCTGCGGCTGAATTTCATTGTGTGCAGGGCGGTATAGGGAATAGATACCAACCTTTTTTGTTTTCATCCACGATTTGCCGTGTTTTTTGGCATAGGCAATACCGTGTAACGTTGGAAAAGTTTCAGCAAAATTGGTTTCATCTTTGCTTCGATTGCCAAAGTCTTGTTTAATTGCTTCTGCAAACTTATCTTTGTTATCTTTGAGCATTCTTTCTAATGAATCAAGCAGCGTTTCTCGGTCAGTCCAATTCAAAATTGGCTGTTTACGCGTTAAAGTATGCATGTGCTCGAACTGTGAACCCAGCTCTTGTTGATTGGTTATAATACTTTGACTCATTAATATATCCTTATGTTTATGGTGTCAATGATGTGTTTATGGAATCGATGTTCCAATTATTCGAACTTTATATGGCGTTATTCGAAAACGTATGATTTTTTAAATGATGAAACGCCAAACTAATTAACTCAAATTTATAAAATAAATGTAGAATGAATTCTATACAGTCCGCGTTATTATACAAGTTGTTAAATAAATAAATAAACAAGTTGATTCTACGTTTTTAGTGCTTTAAAAAAATAGCACATATTGAAGATTAAATCCCCTATTTTATGGAATTAAATTTAATTATAAGTCGTTAATTGTTATAGACTTAAGACTTATATACTAGCAGACGTGCTTTCATTATTATAAAAATATATGTCTAAAACTATGTCAAACAAAATGCCGAATACACCTAATGCTCAATCATCTATACCCCTAATTAAAAGGTTATCGTATGCCGACTATTTAGTAACTCATGAGCACATGCTACACACAACTCTTAATCGTATTGATAAGAAAAAACAGGGTATATTTACCCCTGATGAGCTTTGGATAGTAGAACACAATGATGTCTATACTTTAGGTCAAGCAGCTAAAGAGGAACACATTTTACAACGTGGTAAAACACCTATTATACAAACTGATCGAGGTGGTCAGGTCACATGGCATGGTGCGGGGCAATTGGTTTTATATTGGCTGATTGATTTAAATAATGCAGGATGGACGGTACGTGACTTGGTGTCGCACGCAGAGCAAAGTATTGAAGATATTGTTAATAACCACTTAGGCTTCAATGCTACAAATAAGACGCCAAATGTACCTGTAAACGCGCCTACTAATCAGTACTACGCAAGATCACGACGTGATGCACCTGGCGTATATATTTATAATACAAATGAACTGCTGCTAGGAAAAATAGCGTCGCTTGGGTTTAAGATTAAGCATGGTTTTAGCTATCATGGCATCGCACTCAACTTAACTTGCGATTTAACGGTATTTAATGCAATCAATCCATGTGGCTACTCAGGTATGCAGATGCTAAAACTTGCTGATTTTGTGGATTTAAAATCAGTAACTGATGCAACTGAAAATATTAATAAAAGCGTTAATCAAGATTTCCTAAATAAAGATACTAATAGTCAAAACCAGTCCACTGCAAACACTAATAAATGTGCCAACCAGAAGAGCCTTGATTCATCAATGAATCAATTACATCATAATGTTCCTAATACATCTCATAACGTAGCAAATTTAGACGTTACGCAACGCTTAGTAACTAATATCGTGCAGCGTTTACAAGGTAACATTGAACTACGCCAAGTTTCAGAACAAAAGAAATCATTAAAGATTGTTAATTAAATATCGTCAATTATATAAAGACGCTTGATACAATTATTTCAATAGGCTCAACAAGTGCTATTAAAGCTGATCGGCTTATTTAAATCCAGTTATACGTATTTAGAACCTGATTTAATAGACCAGAAAAATAGAAAGACCTATTTGAATAGGATGCATAATTATGAGTGAAAATATGACCGACAACATAAAGTCTATCCAACCGTTTAATGATACTAATAATAGTCATAATATAGCTAATACTCCCAACGATTTTGATAGTAATCAGAACGATGATACTAATACTGATATTTCTATAAATGATATTTCTATACCTGATGTAGCTATAAACGATATGCTCGCTCTTGAATTAGCAGCAAACCCCAATACCATTGTACTAAATGAATTAGTGATTGATGATCAAATTGTCTGGCAGATTCATAATTGTAAAATCACTGAGAACACTGCATCTCAAAATGAAAAACTGCCTTTTTTATACCATTACGATGCCTTACCTGAGGACGTAAAAGAACGTCACCCTCTTAACGCAAAACTCTTAAAATATTTTAATACCCCTCTTGATACTAACGAAGCTGCTAATCTAATTGGCATTTCTGAGTCATTATTTCAGTCGCCTTGGCAGGTTAAAATCAAAGGTACGTTAGTGATGTTCAACGAGCGTTTACAAATTGCTCTGCGCCTTAAATTTACCAATACGTCAAAAGACAATGATGCTGTTTATACCAGAGACAAAGCAACTGCGATTAAAACAACAATGCAGAATTGGACGTTTTATGGCAATGTATTTGTGCTAAATAAGTCTACTAAGCCCCTATTGGTAGTAAGTGACGATAGCATAATGCGATTACTAAGCTTATCGGAGTATCAAAGCTTGTCAAATGAACATTCGTTACGCCTCTTAGAAATACTTGAAGAACAAAAATCTCGGTTGGATCAGCTTGATGACGCCATTTTATCCAGACTAATTTAGCTAATTAGCTTAAAAAATAGCTAAATATACTAGGGCGTGTCCCTATTTAGATTAAGAGACTAAAAATTAGATAGATTTTTGTCTAACACGAATAATTTCTAAGATTATATAAACATATTAGCTAGAAATTAGACACAGTTTGGCGAAAATATAGCCATTTTTAGACCCTAATTTATTTCACTTTCAAATAGGGACACGCCATAGATAAATATTTGATTTATCTAGGGTCTGTTGAACATTCAAATATGGAACTGGCGGCGGTTATTTTTTAGGCAATATGCAGGGAAATTTTAGACACTTAGTTATTCTAAGTTAGAACCCCTAATTATTGAAAGTCACAAAATATTGACAAAAAATAGACCCGCCCCGTAGGGCTGATGCTAAAATTGCCCCAAACGTTGTTATAAACCTAGCTAAGGTCCAATACGCTTCGGGCATTATCGTCGGTTTATGCCTAGTTTGGAACAATTTTAGCTATCAGCAGTCCTAATATTTGAATGTTCAACAGACCCTAATCCAAACTTTATACGTTACAATAGAACACGAACAACTTATTTTATAAGGAAGATATATGCAGTACCGCTCTAAAACCTCTACTTCGGGTCGAAATATGGCTGGCGCGCGCGCTTTATGGCGTGCAACAGGTATGACTGACGGTGATTTTGATAAGCCCATTATTGCCATTGCAAACTCATTTACTCAATTTGTACCGGGCCATGTTCATCTTAAAGATATGGGACAATTAGTAGCTCGTGAGATTGAACGTGTGGGCGGTGTTGCAAAAGAATTCAATACCATCGCTGTTGATGACGGTATTGCCATGGGTCATAGCGGTATGCTTTATTCTCTACCCAGCCGCGACCTCATTGCTGATTCTGTTGAATATATGGTGAATGCGCACTGCGCTGATGCGCTAGTATGTATCTCTAACTGCGACAAAATTACACCCGGTATGCTGATGGCTGCAATGCGTCTGAATATACCTGTCATATTTGTCTCAGGTGGGCCTATGGAGGCGGGCAAGGTTCTGGCTTCTGACTTAGATTCTGGTCTTATCAGTCATAATACCGATGGTTCAGATGATGCACCCGATGAAGATTTAGTCAAAAATGATCAAGGTAAAACAGTTCGTAAACTTGATCTAGTCGACGCGATGATTGATGCAGCAGACGATAACGTTAGCGATGCTGATGTATTAGAAATAGAGCGCTCAGCATGTCCGACTTGCGGCTCTTGTTCAGGTATGTTTACGGCCAATTCAATGAACTGTTTGACCGAAGCTTTGGGCTTATCTCTACCAGGCAATGGGTCACTACTAGCCACGCATGCCAAACGAGAAGCTTTATTTTTAGAAGCAGGACGCCGTATCGTTGACTTGGCAAAGCGTCGCTATGAGCAAGATGATGACTCGGTATTGCCACGCTCTATTGCAACCAAACAAGCTTTTGAAAATGCAATGAGCTTAGATATTGCTATGGGCGGATCTACCAATACTATTCTGCATTTGTTAGCGGCTGCCTATGAAGCAGAGGTTGATTTTAAAATGTCTGATATCGATAAGCTGAGTCGCCAAGTACCTTGTCTATCAAAAGTTGCGCCGGCCACTCAGAAGTATCATATGGAAGATGTGCACCGAGCAGGTGGCGTAATCGCTATCTTAGCCGAGCTTAATCGCGCCGGTCTATTGACGACTGATATTCCAACAGTTCATAGCAAGTCTCTTCAAGAAGCTTTGGAGATGTGGGATGTGATGAATACAGATCATCCAAACCATCAAGCTGCACGCGATTTGTATATTGCAGCACCAGGCGGCGTGCGCACAACTCAAGCATTTTCACAAAACAAAGCGTGGTCAAACCTTGATCTCAATCGTGAATCAGGATGTATTCGCTCGATTGATCATGCCTACTCTACAGACGGTGGTCTGGCAGTATTATTCGGCAATATAGCCGAGCGCGGCTGTGTGGTGAAGACCGCTGGTGTCGATGACAGTATCTTAACCTTTACAGGACGCGCCCGAGTTTTTGAGTCTCAAGATGATGCGGTTGACTCTATATTAGCGGACAATATAGTCGCTGGTGATATCGTTATTATTCGTTATGAAGGGCCCAAAGGCGGACCTGGCATGCAAGAGATGCTCTACCCAACGTCATATTTAAAATCGAAGGGATTAGGAAAAGAATGTGCCCTATTAACCGATGGACGTTTTTCAGGCGGTACCTCTGGATTATCAATTGGACATGCGAGCCCAGAAGCTGCTGAAGGTGGCGCTATTGGCTTGGTTGAAGAAGGCGATACTATTCACATCGATATACCAAACCGCCGTATTAATTTAGATATCTCGCAAGAAGAGCTTCAAAAGCGTAGAGACGTCATGGAGTCACGCGGTAGTAACGCATGGAAACCTAGGACTCGTGAGCGCCATGTTAGTCCAGCACTGCGTGCCTATGCTGCAATGACGACCAGTGCCGACACTGGGGCCGTACGCGATGTCACTCAAGTAGAACGCTAGACTAATAAAAGTCATATAGAGATGTGAACGACTTATCTAATAGTTATTTTGAGTTTTTTATTTAAATTGCATCGTTTTATACATAAATGTCAGCTACGGCTGGCATTTTTGTCTATATAATATTGACTATCCTTTAACCATAAAGACGTTTTAAACCCATGATTGAAAACTATAATCAATTTTTATTACTGTGCGGTGCGGCATTCGCTTTGGGGGCATTTGCACCGCTGATGTTTAAAAAGCTGCCTATTTCTCTTCCTATGCTTCAAGTAAGCTTTGGCTTACTACTTGGTTATTTTTGGACCTCATTAGAGTTCTTAAGTCCACTGGAGAACGGCGTCGTAATAGAAAAGCTGTGTGAAATGGTGGTTCTGGTTTCGCTTGTGGGCGCAGGTATTAAGATTGACACCCCCTTAAGTTATAAAAATTGGCGCCCTACCCTTCGTTTGTTATTAATAACAATGCCGATATGTATCGCACTTATGGCAGCTTTAGGCTATTACGTGTTTAGCTTTAGTTTAGCTGCCTCGATTTTATTAGGAGCAGCGTTAGCACCCACAGACCCCGTACTTGCTTCAAGCATTCAAGTTGGGCCACCAAACACAGGTAATGAAGACGCCACCCGCTTCTCGTTAACCTCAGAAGCTGGTTTGAATGATGGTTTGGCCTTCCCTTTTGTCTACTTAGCCATATTAGCTGCAGAGCATGTTGGTAAAACCGATGGGTTATCTTTAAGTATTGTGTATGAATGGATAACATTTTATGTGCTTTGGAAGATTATAGTCGGTGTGGTAGTTGGCATTATTATTGGCAAATTAATGTCACAAATTGTTTTTGCTCGAAAAGTAAAAGAAACCACCATCTCTCAAGGTTATGTCATTATTGCGCTAACCTTGTTGTCATACGGTGCGGCTGAATTTGTACAGTCTTATGGGTTTATAGCTGTTTTTATTGCAGCATTTACCTTTCGAAGAGGCGAGCTTGGTCATAACTACCACGAAGAGCTGCACCACTTTTCTGAACAATCAGAAGGGCTTTTAATGTCATTAGTATTGGTGTTCTTCGGTATTGCTCTTGGCCAAGGTATTAGCTCAGGGGTTGAACTGACATGGCAGGTTTATACAGTGAGTATCATGTTCTTGCTTTTGATACGTCCTTTAGCAGGCTGGTATGGCCTAAGTGGTTTAAACTTACCAGATAAAGAACGTTTTATTATTTCAAGCTTGGGCATCAAAGGCATTGGGTCTTTTTATTATCTTTCATATGCGTTGAATAAAGATGTTTTCCCTACAGATGATGCTCAAGCGCTTTGGCTGATAACAGGTATCATCGTCTTTATTTCTATATTCCTACATGGTATGACCGCACCCTATTTGATGAAAAAGTCCGGTTAATAAACCATAATAAAGCAAAATATTTTATCAAAAAAAATATGAACAACAGCGATGAAAATAATTAAGATCGGTAAGCGTTTATAACCCTTAAGGTATTACAGCATGTTATGACTGGATGGGTGATGATGTTTAAACCAGTCTAAGACAGTCTCAGTAATCGCAAATTGACGAATATCTGTACTCATGGTGACATCAAAATTATGGACATATGCCATAGCGAGTTTTTGACTCGGGTCGCACCATGCTACCGATCCATTGTATCCCATATGTCCAAAAGCTGTTCGTAACAAAGTATCACTACCACACCGACTAAACACGCGATGATACCCGAGCCGCCAGTACATACTATTGGGCTGCGTCGCGGGCATGATAGCATCAGGGCCCTCGATATATACGTTGGTCATATCATCAAATATCTCAGCATTTATGAGCTGCTTTCCTTCCCATTTCCCTTTGTTAGCGAGCATGGCATACATTCTAGCCAATGCATTAGCTGAGGCCACGTTATTTGCCGCTGGTATCTTAGCCGTCATCGTATCAAATGTATAGTAGTCCAAACCAGCTTTACCACGTGGGGCTAACGCATGCTTGAAATCATGAAAGTTTATTTCTTTCATATCAAAATACAAACCCACTATATCCATCGTCTTTAGTGGTGGTAATGGCGGTTCTTTTTTTTGTTCAGAATTTTTAGCAGATGTTGTTTTATTTAAAGAAGATATTGATTCATTATTATTTAGTAATTGATGCCAGCAGTCATAACTACGCAACTGTTGATAAGTATTTAGTGTCTTTTCGGTATCTTCACGCAGGACTGGTTTGGGCGTTCTTAATTTAGAACGTGCTGATCCATTTTGACCTGAACCATATCTTGAATCATTGTTTGCCAAGGGTGAACTTGAAGAATGCGCTCGTAGATCAAATTCATCAAAGTTTTTTACCAAATTTGCAACGTTAGACACTTTATCACTAGGTACACCAAAATACATCTCTTCACTAATATCTAAGGGTCCAGTGAGATAACTTTTTAGGGCGTCATTAAGTTTTAACTTAGTCACTTTTTCTATAAGACCGCCCAACACCCAACCTGATACCAATGCACTATATGCACTGTGAGCACCTACCATTTTAGGCTCAGCAGTAGGCATTTGTTCTATACGTGATAACATCAAGTCCCAATTTTGCATATCGATCGCAGTATCAGTAATCGAACGTATATCAAACAAACCTGCGCTATGCGTTAATACATCTCTTAATCTTATGGTTTGCTTATTATTTTGAGCAAACTGTGGCCAATGTTTGGCAATCGTATCCATATGATTTAGTAATCCTTGACTCACTAATATATGGATTAACGTAACCAACACCCCCTTACCGGTCGAAAAGTTGAGCGATAAAGTTTGTTTATGCCACTCGTGAGTTGGGGTTGCCTTACCCACGCTAACGCTTGCAATCAATTGACCATCATAATAAACCACAACGGAGCCACCTGCAGGGGCATCTTCTAATTGAAGACTATCCAAGGTCTTTTGCAATGTTTCTTGTAGAGATCGGTTTATATGTTCCATATTGGTCACAGTATTCAATTTATCCTTAGTTTTTAAGCCAACTGTTAAGCCATCTGTTAATCCATTTGATAGGCGATATGCTAGTCCAACAATTTGATATCAGCTATTTGGTATCAGCTATTTGATATTAGCTATTTAATATCCGCTATCTGGGTACCAGCAATCGGTTACGGACTTCTTCTTCTAGTCCGGTTAATCCATGATCTTTTCCCCGCTGTATTGCAGTATCCATTTTGCGGCCACGTAACCAGCCCGCTCTTAATGCCATACAAGCACCTACTCGGTTACCTGAGCCGCAATGCAACAATGTCTTTTTACCATGGTGCTTACGCAATGCTTTATCAAATTCTAGCAGGTTTACTTGCTTCAAATCATCTGCATTGGCTATAGGCAAGTGCGTGTAATGTATGCCATTAGACTCAGCTTCTTTTTTTTCATCAAATGAGAGCTCATCTTCAGGTTGCAAATTAATGATATGTTCGATACCCGCATTAGCCGCTAATGAAACTTTTTCAGGCGTTAAGCTCCCCGTTACTACAGTCCTAACATCAGGAAATTTAGCATTTACTAATTTAGACCCTAAAGCTTTTTGTAATTCTGTTAATTCTGGGTTGTTTGGTTCATTATTTTGAGCATCAACACTTACCGACATAAAGTCTCCTATGTTTATTTAAAAGCTGCGAATAAAATCTTTATAAAGCTATAAATATCTATTTTAAAAACAATTTGCCAATTATACTAAATCCCAAATTTTAGGGTCTGTTAAACATTCAAACATTAGGACTGCTGATAGCTAAAATTGTTCCAAACTAGGCATAAACCGACGATAATGTCTAGACATTAGCTAGGTTTATAACAACGGTTGGGGCAATTTTAGCATCAGCCCTACGGGGCGGGTCTATTTTTTGTCAATATATTGAGAAATTTTCTAACTTAGAATAACTAAGTGTCTAAAATTTCCCTGCATATTGCCTAAAAAATAACCGCCGCCAGTTCCATATTTGAATATTCAACAGACCCTTATAGCCAAAGTTTAACACTTTGGCTATTTGTTTTATTTCTAATACTAGTAGCATTAATAGTACTAGTACTCTTTACAATATATAAGATTATTTAATATCGACTGTCATTATCGTTTGGTAATCTTTCCTGCCAAATGAGGTTTGTCATTTTTAGCACTATATAAATTAAACTCGGCTTCACTGCTATCGTCTAACTGATTTAAATTATCCCCTATTAATTCAACTTCAGAGGGTAAAAATATAGGTAATTTAAAAGCAACATCAACCGTATAAGCTTCTGGCAAATCCATCAAGCTTAAGCATTTGGCTTTAGACCACATACCATGAGCGATTGCTTTAGGGAATCCAAACGCTTTTGCCGTATATTCATGAAGATGTATTAAGTTAAAGTCGCCTGAAATTTTAGCATAACGTCGACCAATGTCCTCAGGCACAGAAAAGATACTGTGAATATCGTCTTTTCCGACCTCAGGCTTTTCAGTAGCGGCTTTGGACTTTTTATCTTTTGAACCAGAGTCTGTTTTTTGACGTGATAAGTAAGTAGACACACCTTCCCAAATGAGTTCATCCTCGCTGAGTACCTGAGTGACAAAATCAAATTGTTTGCCTTTGTCGTGGTCACGAAGGTTGGCAAAACTAACTGTCATCGTTACTGTTTCAGTGTCAGCAATACGGCGGTACTGAGTCACTGAGTTCTCAACATGTACCAAACCTAGCATTGCAAATGGAAATGCTTCATCAACCATCATATTCATTTGTAATGATTGAGATAAAACTGAAAAGTAAGTTGGCGGTATTTGGCCATTTTCTGCAAACCCACAGATACGTCGGTAATCCTGCAAGTTAGATTTGTCAATGCTTAACTCATTAACCTTATAAGATGCTTCGGGCAACGTATTCTTTTTACCCTTTGAACTTTTCCCAATGACGGGTAACAATGATTTAATGACTTTGATGTAGGTCTCACGAGCTTCAGGCAGATTTGAAAATTCACGAGTTGACATACTTTCTCCTTTTTATACTGATTTATTATTGTATGAATGATAACTTACTATTCTTAATTCTATTATGCGCAATAATTTACATTTTATTAGTATAACAAGCGCATCGTACCGTTAATCATATTAAATTGAAAACCATTATTAATTAGAGTAACTATCTTTGATTTGAATAACTATTGTTAATTTAAATAACTATCGTTGATTTAAATAACTATCGTTACTTTGAATAGAAATATGGCACTTATTATCAATAAAAAAGCCATCTTACGATGGCTCTTTAATATACTTTAACGACAGGGATTTAAGCTCTAAAAGCGTATTAAACTTGTGTTTAATGAAGCGTATTAGCAAATTCTTCAAGTCGTTAATTAGATATAGTTAGGCGCCAAGTAAACTTTGACCACAAACTCGTAAAATATTACCATTTAAACCACCTGATGCGGGTGAGGCGAACCACGCTGTTGCTTCCGCCACATCAACAGGTAAACCGCCTTGGCTCATAGAGTTCATACGACGACCCGCTTCACGAATAGTCATAGGAATAGCAGCCGTCATTTGAGTTTCGATGAAACCTGGAGCAACTGCATTTATGGTAATTGACTTGCCTTGATCTTTAAGCATTTTAGCGGTGGCTTGTACCAAACCAATAACACCGGCTTTAGAAGTTGCATAGTTAGTTTGGCCTAAGTTACCTGCGATGCCTGAAATAGATGAAACACAGACTATACGAGCATTTTCATTTAACACGTCATGCTGAAATAAATAGTCATTCACTTTAGCAATACTTTGCAAGTTGATATTAATGACCATGTCCCATTGTTTTTCATCCATATTAGCAAGTGTCTTATCACGAGTAATACCTGCATTATGAATGATACCGTCAAGTCCATTGCGCTTAGCTGCTGCTTCAGCGATTTGCTCACCAGCATCTTCAGCGGTTATGTCTAAAGGCAAGGTTGAACCACCAATCTCTCCAGCAACTTTTTGTAAATCTTCTTGCTGAGGAGGAATGTCTAGACAAATAACATGGGCACCATCGCGGGCTAAAACACGGGCCATTGACTCACCGATACCTCGGCTCGCACCAGTAACTAAAATGGTTTTATCAGCTAAAGGTTTTGACCAGTCAACCTGTTTAGAGTCACCTGAACCTATACGAACCACTTGTCCTGAAACATAGGCAGAACGTGCAGACACAAAGAAACGTAAAGTTGAGTCGATATTATCTTCAGCACCTTCACTTACATAAATAAGCTGAGCGGTTATACCTTTTTTAAATTCTTTACCAACTGATTTTACAAACCCTTCAAGCGAGCGCTGTGCCAACGCTGAACCTATTTCTTTACATTCTTCAGGTGGACGACCAACAACAATAACTCTACCA
This sequence comes from Psychrobacter sp. CX21, assembly GCF_057396255.1. NCBI lineage: Bacteria > Pseudomonadati > Pseudomonadota > Gammaproteobacteria > Moraxellales > Moraxellaceae > Psychrobacter > Psychrobacter sp. CX21. Next base: position 70,462 of record NZ_JBXYJG010000008.1, read on the forward strand.
GACTTTTCAACTTGACGGGCAACTGGGTGAAAGAATTCATACATCTGTTTTAGGTCAGCTGCATTACTTATATTACTGGCATCGAATATCAATACACTATACTTATCAGAATTATCAGCACTGTCTTTAGTTTCGATATCAGCAGTTTTAAATGATTGTTGATGCGCATCATTACCAGCAGTATAAACATCAGCTTGAAGCGTATTCAACGTTGTTGCAATAGCATCACTTATACGACTGTCATCACCATTGGCTGAACCAAATAAAACGCTACCACGTACTACCTTCTCTCCTACTTTAAAACGATCCAGTTTAGTAGGAAGCGGCAACCCTAAGTTTTTAGCTACTTTTTTACCTAGTGGCGACTGAACAAACTCTCCATAACGGTCTGACATACTAACTCCTTGATATAATGATTTTAATTAAGTAATAAATAAAATTTTTATTAAAATTATGTTTCAAATACGTAATTTAGAAGTATATACACAAACTAAATATTAAATTATTCGATAGCTATTATACTATCATTTATAGAATGTCATTAATAATGAATATGCTAAAATCAAACATAATTTTATCACTATAGTAATTAATTATAAAATAATATTATGATTTGATAGTTTCTACTATAAACTGTTGTCATCAATGATACTATATAAAATATTATAGAAGTTAGATGTAGATTTTAAATTAACATCATCTATATCAACACTTATATAAACATTTGAATAAACGAAGTTACTTGCAATTTATTCATTCTGTTTAAGTTTGATAGTAATAGATATGCCGTTACCTAAGATTGTCACCATAACTTAAGATTTATTTATAACTTTTTTCTTAGTTTTAATTTTTTAAAAACCGTTTTAGGACTATCTATGTCGCTAGATAATAAACCTGAAACTTTATAATATATAAGGATAATAAATGAGTAATTCCAATCAGCCTAAAGATACCAATGCTTCAAAAGATGCGCCTATTACCTCAACCGTTGTCAGTAAAGATGGCAAACAGCTTCTTGATGAAACATTAGATAATAACACTCAAAACACAAAATCCAAAGCTCAAACAGATTTTGCAGATTTGAAAGAACAAGTTGCTAATTCTCCTAAAACTGAAGCTGACAAAGTAATCAGTGAAGATAGATCTGCTAAGCAAAAGATTATAGAAGCACGTAAAGAGCAAACAGAACAAGCAGACAATCTAAGCGCTGCTGATAGTGCTAATACTAAATCGGCAGATTCAAAAAAGACTGAAAGCATCAGTACTTATACTAAAACTGATTCAAAACCAAAATCTGATTCAAAATCAAAATCTGATTCAAAACCAAAATCTGATTCAAAACCAAAATCTGATTCAAAACCAAAATCTGAGCCAACTAAATCAGATGCTAATAAAGAGTCTAAAAAAGAATCTGAACAAACGACTACAAAATCTGACTCTGAATCTGAATCTAAATCTAAATCAGCCTTGAAAGGTTCAGATAAGACAGCGTCTTCTAATACTAATACCGAATCACCCGCAAACACTAATTCTACTTCTAAATCAAACTCAAAACCTAATACTAATAAGGAACCATCAATGCCAGATAATGCACCATCAATACGTCCTGTTGCAATTTTAGGCGGTAACCGCATACCTTTCGCAAGATCAAATGGCCCGTACGCTGATGCTAGTAACATTGATATGTTAAGCGCGGCTTTAAATGGCTTAGTAGAACGTTATGAACTACAAGGTGAGCGTGTTGGTGAAGTGGTTGCTGGCGCTGTTTTAAAATTAAGCCGAGACTTAAACCTTACTCGTGAATCTGCTTTAAACACCGCTTTAGACCCGCTTACTCCTGCTTATGATATTTCTCAAGCATGTGGTACGGGACTACAAGCAACGTTTGCAGCAGCGAATAAAATTTCTCTAGGTATTATTGATTCTGCTATAACTGGTGGTGTGGATACCACCTCTGATGCGCCAATTGCCGTAGGTGACGGCTTACGTAAAGCACTTATCAAACTTGGTGCTGCTAGAAATAACAAACAGCGCCTTGCTGCTTTAACCTCAATTAATCCTAAAGACTTAATTGATGCTCCTCAAAACGGTGAGCCTCGCACTGGTATGTCTATGGGTGAACATCAAGCAATCACCGCTTTAGAATGGAATATTTCACGCGAAGATCAAGATGAATTGGCGGTTAACAGTCACCATAATCTAGCTCGTGCATATGAAGAAGGTTTCTTCGATGATTTGATAACGCCTTTTAAAGGATTAACACGCGATAATAACTTGCGTCCTGATTCTTCACTTGAAAAACTGTCTTCATTAAAGCCTGTATTTGGTAAGCGTAATGCTAATCCAACGATGACTGCTGCTAACTCTACCCCATTAACAGATGGTGCCTCTTGTGTCTTATTAGGTACAGATGAGTGGGCTGAGCAGCATGGCTTAAAAGCGTTGGCTTATATCACGCACCAAGAAACAGCTGCCGTTGACTTTATTGGTAAAGATGGGGTTAAGGAAGGTCTATTAATGGCACCTGCCTATGCGGTTCCACGTATGTTAGAGCGTGCAGGCTTAACTCTGCAAGATTTTGATTTTTATGAGATTCATGAAGCGTTTGCTTCTCAAGTATTATCAACGCTTGCTGCATGGGAAGATGAGACTTTCTGTAAAGAGCGTTTAGGTCTTGATAAGCCACTTGGATCAATTGACCGTAGTAAGCTTAATGTTAATGGTTCTTCATTAGCAGCTGGTCATCCATTTGCTGCTACTGGTGGTCGTATATTAGCTACTGCTGCAAAACTACTTGATCAAAAAGGTTCAGGCCGTGCCCTAATCTCAATCTGTGCAGCGGGTGGTCAAGGTGTGACTTGTATTGTTGAAAAATAATAATGAATAACTGATTTATTAATATTACAGATGTATTTGAATTATTAATAAGTTGGTAAATTTATAAAAAAAAGAGCCTTATGGCTCTTTTTTTGTGTCTTATAAAATTAATATCGCTTGATAGCAATAACAATAATATAGTCAAAGAAGTCTAAAATGGGCGTAAAGCAACCGAGTGCAAGTTCTACTCATATAGGCTTAGCGAGGTTAACGCCTTAACCGTTTAGTAGTTCGCTAATTAAACTGAATGAAAGAAACTTCTAAACTGTGTATGTCGCCTGCAGTGAACCAGTCATGCCTGCTAACATTCTTTCAATTTCACTTTTGATGGCCAAACCATTTTTATCATTACTCAGTTGCACTGCAAATCCTGAAGGTCGACTTCCTTGGGTTCGATGATTTATCCAAACCACCCCACCTTGAAAATTTTGTCTTTCACTAGATCCTAGCAAGCTTATTGAAACCTTAAAAGTATCGCCTAAACTTACCCGCTGCTGAGATGGAATGAAAATCGCCCCATTTTTTACATAAGGTAGATAGCTCAGATAAAGTTTATGATTGTCAGGTATATCATATTCTATTATGTTATTCATATTAGGCTCAACCATGTCACAACTCTTCTTTTATTTTTTATTTGAAATATTTAATTTATTTAAGCTATTTTGGTTATTAAAGCTATTAAATTATTAATGCTATTAGAATGATTCAATGGCTTTTATAAGCTAAGTTATTTGCCCCGCTCTAAGCTAAACTCTAAGCCCAGCTATTATCACCGTAAATTAATCATAAACGCGCGATAGATTCGGTTAACTTATCATATGCCATTTTATCTTGAACATTTTGGTGTTGAGCCAATTTGATATCATAAATATTTGATATAACTGCTTGTACAGACTCAATGTTTAGATTCTTAATGGAATTATAATCTTCAAACCCGATATCCCTTTGTAATGGCGTTAAACCTAAAATATATCGACTAAAATCCATTAGCATTATTTCAGTAAGCTTTAGCAAATCCTCCAAAGTTAATGTTTTTTGCCAGTATTCACTGGCAGCAATACTAGACCGTTTACCAGATTTAAGTGCCAGCCATATCTTTATCCAATTATCGCGCTGCTGATACCAGTCAGATGCTAGTAAGTCTAGAGCAGCTAAAGGGGCACCATTCGCCAGTTGCAAACCCTGTAAAACTTGTTGGCTAAATTGATGATCATCATTATAAGGTATCATTTGTTCAGCTATAATACGATTCTTCAGATACGAGATCATGTCGTCAGAATTTTTACACTCCAAAGACACATGCTGGACGCGGCTTTTTATTGTGGGCAGCAACTTAGAGGGCATATCTGTTATTAGCAGTAGTTGTATACCCTCTCTAGGCTCTTCAAGTGTTTTGAGTAGAGCATTGGCAGCTGCGGTGGTCATAGAATCAGCATTATCAATCACACATATTCTTCTGCCAGAACTTCCTTGATTAATAAAAGGCTGTAGATGTCTTATGTCATCAACTTTGATAGATGTTAACGGCGTTTTTTTATCAATATTAGCTTTAGTTTTAGACGGTTTTGTTTTTTTTGTCGTGTCTTTTTTAGCTTGATTCAAATTGTCTTCAGATTGTATAGGCAAACTGCCTGCAGGCAGTACCATAAAATCAGGATGTGTACCTGATTTCAACCAAATACAGCTCTCACAATGTCCGCACGCATTATCATAGCTGAGACCGTCATTATGCTTTAACCCTTGGGTATCATTACCACGGTTATAACACAGCAGCCATGCGACAAACCGCCATACAAATTGTCGTTTACCAGTACCCGCCATGCTTGAGAACAATAGGCCATGTGGTAATTTTTCATGTCTATCTAATAGTTGATGCCACGCACTAACCTGCCAAGGTAGAATTGGTCTAAAATATGCTAATTCTTCGGCACCTGTATGCGCTTCATTATTCATCGCTAGCTTCTTTTAATGAGTACTTTTATTGAGTACTTCTATTGAGTATTTAGATTGAGAAATTAATTTAATACTTCCATCTTCTTTTAGTTCTAGTTAATATTTATTTAACAAAATGTCATCGTGGTTCTATGATTAAACGATTAGGTTTATATTAAACTATAAGCTTGTATTTTTAGACACGTTATTCTTAATATAAAACCTTTAACCCATAATATGTAGAACGATACTTAATTGTGAAAAACACTAACAGGCATTTGGTTAAGTCGATCTAAATCTTGCTGGGTATCTACGCCGGCGGGTAATTCTAATAGCGCTTGGGCGATAGCGATCTTTTTACCATTCTCTAACACGCGTAATTGCTCTAAACTTTCAAGCCCTTCCAAAACGCCTTTAGGCCACTTTACAAAGTCTTGGAGTAACTTAACCCGGTATCCATATATTCCTAAATGACGCATACCCATAATGGATGACGCTATTGCGGCAGTTGACGCTAGTTTATTGGATACGTTAGGGCCATTAGTTTTGTTAGTTTCGTTATTTATAGATACTCTGTCAAAAGGAATAGGCGCGCGGCTAAAATATAAAGCATGACCTAAAGCATCTACTACAACTTTTACAGCAGACGGTCTTTTAAATTCATCGAGAGTTGTTATGGGTTCATATAAAGTAGACATGACACTATCGGGACTATCAACTAATAAATCTCTGACTTGCTTTAATAATACAGGCGGTACAAGAGGTTCATCACCTTGCATATTGATGACTATATCGTCAGCAGACCATTTCTTAATCTGTGCAACTTCATTTAGCCTATCAGTACCAGAGACATGATTGGCATCTGTCATGACAACGTTAAAGCCCGCTGACTCGCATACTTGTCTAATACGTTCATCGTCAGTGGCGATACATAGGTCATCTGCAAAATCAGCTTGATGGGCTTTTTCTGCAACCCACAAAATCATGGGTTTATTATGAATGTTTAACAAAGGCTTTCCAGGTAATCGGCTACTTTGAAAACGTGCAGGAATGACAATGTGTACTTTAGGTTGTTTGCCTAACATAATATTTTTATTCATTTTTAAGGCTCATCTAATTACCTAAATTTCAAAAGATTATGGTGTGCTGAAACAATAATTTGCTAAACCACTATAAGATATACAAATACAACTTTGAAAGTATTTTGCCTTCAGTAATCAATACCAATTTGTCTCAATTGTTTGTGCAAAACATCATAACATTTATTAGATAATTCAGCGTTAACAGGTAAAACCCAGATAGACATTTTCGCAATTTGACTGTTAGCTCTAGCTAAAGGTCCAATTTTCACAGCATCTTTTGAGGTAATGACAATCGGATAATCGGTTCGTGATAATAAATCTTCTTCTTTAAATTTATGATGATCAGGCATAGCGACTTCTATAACCTCAAAACCTTGCGACTTAAGTGTGTTAAAAAAACGTTTGGGATAGCCTATACCGCTCATGGCGTATACCTTTTTGTTTAAAGGGTTAAACGTAAATGCATTACCACCCTCGCTATCTACTACGGTATCGTTAATCAATAAAGGCTGTAAAACGTCAGCTTCAAGGTGCATAGAAAGCTGGTACTTAGGAAGCTGATCATGTATCGTATTTTTGGTGTCGATTGAATGAGGGGGATTAGAGTCCTTAACGTTTGGTGCAATGTGATATATAACGGTAGCGTCATTTAAACGACTTATTGGCTCTCTTAAAAATCCTGTAGGCAGCAGCTGCTTATTACCAAACCCGCGCGCACTATCAACAACTATCCATTCTATATCTCGCTTGAGTTTATAATGCTGTAAACCATCATCAGCAATGATTAACTGGGTATCAGGCGCATGACCTAAAACACACTCAATCGCTAACTGTCTATTAGGTGATACCGCCATACTAACCCCAGTTCGCCTAACGATTAAGCACGGCTCATCCCCTACCTCAACGGGCTGACTATCGCGAGTAACAAACTTAGGCATTGAAGCCTCATTGCCGCCATATCCTCGGCTAATGACACCTACCTTGACGTTTTTTTGTTGTAGGTAGTTAACCAGCTCAATTATCAAAGGCGTTTTACCACTACCGCCCACGGTTATGTTACCCACAATCATAACTGGTACAGGCGCCCGATAATTGGTTAGTAACCCCCTATCATATAACTGCCGCCTTATAAAAATAGCAATTCCATATACCCAGCTAAATGGTAGAAGTAACCATAACCACCAAGCTTGAGACTGCCATGCCGCAACCATACCTACCTCAAGGCTTGAAGTAGACTTAAGGGAATCTATAGGGGTTGACGAGTCTTCATCGGTCATAGGGGTATATAGTGATCCTTAGTGTTTACAGTCAATAGAATTTATTCTTCAAAGTCTCTTGCATACATTTGGGCATATTGCCCTGATAAATTCATGAGCTCGTCATGATTGCCTACCTCAACGATAAGACCTTTATCCATAACTACTATTTTATCGGCTGCTTCGATAGTAGTTAATCGATGTGCAATAACGATAGTTGTTCTATTTTTCATCACATTATTCAATGCTTTTTGAATATAATACTCCGACTCGTTATCCAATGCACTTGTTGCTTCATCCAAAATCAAAATAGGGGCATTTTTTAAGAGTGCACGTGCTATAGATAACCTTTGCCGCTGACCGCCTGATAACTGTAAACCTTCAGCACCAATTGAGCTGTTATAACCCTGTGGTAAATTCATAATAAATTCATGTGCAAATGCAGCTTTAGCCGCTTCAATAACCTCTTCATCTGACTTATTAGCCAAATCACCGTATGCGATATTGTGCTTGACAGATTCATTAAAAAGGACAACTTGTTGATTTACGGTCGCAATTTGAGATCTTAAAGACTTTAAAGATATATCATTTAAAGGAATATCATCAATATAAACGGTACCACTAGTTGGATCTAATGTTCGGGTTAATAAATTGACCAGTGTGGTTTTACCAGCCCCACTTTTACCCACTATGGCGACTGTTTCACCCGCATTAATAAATAAGTTAAAGTTATTGAGAGCTTTGGTACCATCTGGATATTGCATCGATATACTATCAAAGCGAATATTACCTTTAACTGAGTCGGTTTGAATACCTGTATCGACTTCTTCTGGCTGATCAAGTAATGTGAAGATTGATTGACCAGCAGCAATCCCTCTTTGAAGCTTCTGATTAACATCAGTTAAAGCTCTAACTGGCTTACTTAGTAACCCTGCGGCTGTCAAATAGGCAATAAACTCGCCTGCTGTTGTGCCTTCCATAACCTCAGGGCGTAAGGCGAGCCAGACGACAACTGACATAGCGGCGGCCATTAATAGTTGAACGGCAGGTGTATTAATACTATTGGTAACAACGACTTTCATGCCTTGTTTTAGGTTTCTTAGTGATGCGGCATCAAATCTTCTGTGTTCATATTCTTGACCACCGTAGTTTTTGACAACATGATAACCACTGATTACCTCATTAGTAATATGGCTCACCTCTCCCATTGTCTGTTGAATACCTTTTGAAAGCATAAGATAGCGCTTTGAAGCTATCTTTATTATATATAGAATTGGAGGTAGTACGACAAATAAGATAAGGGTCAAGCGCCAATTTGAGTATAATAAAAAGCTAAGTAGAGCGATGACTGTTAGACCATCTCTCAATATGGTCTTTAAAGAATCAGTGCTTGCGGCGGTCACTTGCTCGACATCGAAGATTAACTTCGAAGATATGGTGCCTGATGGGTTTTCAATAAAAAAAGAGTTAGGCAGCTTTAAAAGCTTATCAAATACCTCAACACGCATTTCATAAACGATGTTTCTCGAAATAAGGGCCGTAAAATAATTTCCTAAGAATGATCCCACGCCGCGAATTAGAAATATCGCGATAATCAATACAGGAAACAAATTTCTTTGTTCTTGGGTTCCATTATTTATCGCATCAGTTATAAACTGAATCAACTTGGCAATACCAACCTCAGTGGCTGAATTAATAGCAAAACCGATGATGGTTAATAAGATTGCCCACCAGTATTTTTTGACATACTTTAGCAGTCTTAAATAGGTTTGTGCACTGCTTATCTTTACAGGAGGCTGATTAAGGTTGATAACACCCTCTGACTGAACTTTTTGTACTTTTGCAGCGGTAGACTGTACATTGGGTTTATGCTGAGTCATCTATTGCCCTTTATAATTTGACATGCGAAGCATAAAATTTATAGCCAGATAAACCACATAATTCATAAAACTGCAATTCTAAGCTTTTAAAAAGCATCAAGGATTAAATGGTTTTTAAAATACGATATTGAATTAAAAATATGAAGTTTATAGACTAAAGATGAAGGATTCTAATTATAGAATAAAAATATGACTTAACGTTTAAAGTGCGCTAATAAACTTTCTAGCTCATCATGACTATGAAAAAATATCTCAACACTGCCCTTACCGCCCTTTTTCTGTTTTAATTTGACAGTGGCGCCCAAATAGTCTGAAAGTTTTTGATTGAGTTTCTCAACATCTATATCAGATTTAGGTTTTGTGTCTTTTTTTGGTTCAGGATTTAAAATCGATTTAACGAGTTTTTCTGCATCCCGAACTGTCATTGACTCATCGATGATTCTTTGAGCGATAACTGGCTGTTGATCTGAGGACAGAGACAGCAAGGCTCTTGCATGCCCCATATCTAAATGGCTCTCACTAAGATGGTTTTTAACATCGTCATGTAAGTGATTTAATCGAAGTAGATTAGATACGGTGGTTCTTGCTTTACCGACTACATCTGCAATCATGGCATGACTCATACCAAACTCAGTGTGAAACCGCTGTAACGCAGCCGCTTGCTCGATGACAGACAAATCTTCACGCTGTATATTTTCAATCAGCGCTAAAGCAATCGCTAATTCATCAGACAAAGCACGCTCAATGGCAGGTATCGTCGTTTGACCAGCTAATTTTGCTGCCCGCCAGCGGCGTTCACCTGCTATAATTTCGTGCGTTACCCGTTTGGATTTTTTTTCTTCGTTGGCCAGTAGTGGTCTAATAACAATAGGCTGCATCACACCGTGCTGCTTAATAGAGGAAGCCAATTCAGCCAATGCCGTTTCGCTCATATCACGTCTGGGCTGATATTTACCCGCTTGTAAACGCTCTATACGCATTTGTACAAGCGACATATCTTCATCAGCAGAATTTGAGTCATCAAAACCTACTTTTTGCGCACTCGTTTTAGAGCTCGAATTAGCTAATAGCGAATCTTCCGTTAGTGCATCTTTAAATAAAGGACTACCTATTGAGTCGGTATCGTCTTTAGCATTTCGCATAGACGGTTTAACAGCTGGTTTCTTATTTGCGGTACGCCTGTTTGATTCTTTAGTTTTTTTATCAATAGCTGAAGCATTTTTATATGGTGTACCATTCTCTGTCATGCCATTGTCTGAAGTAGCATTGTCTGAAGGAGCATTGTCTGAAGGAGCATTGTCGTCTGACGATCCAATATTTTGCGAGTCATCGCGCAAGGCATCAGCAGTAATTTCTTTTTCTTTTTTTATAGATCCAAGAAGAGCATCTAACCCTCGGTTTGCTGCTAATCCGCGCTTCTTTGCCATGTTAGTTTATCCTCTACTGCTTGCTTATCTGATCTATAAATTTTCAAAATTTAAATAATATAACCCAGCGCAACTACCATAATAACCGTGAATACTTTTATATCAATTCAATTAATTAATATTTCCAATTTAAATACAAACTAACTATTTAATTAAATGAAATATAATAATACTTCAATTCGGTTGAACTATTTAGGGACGACTATTTTAATGGATTGTACAAAGCTTGCAAGGTTATTGATTATTTTTATTAAATTACTTTAGCACAAACTTAACCATATTGACGCCATTAATTATGACTCAACTATAAATGTATAAGGCTAAATATTCACTACTGTATGCTTTGTCTTATAATTTCAGACGCAAGTTTGCGATAGGCCTGTGCACCTTTTGAACTTTTATCGTAATCAATTACTGGCATACCATGAGCAGGTGCTTCTGCAAGTCGTATATTTCTTGGAATAATGGTTTTGAACATAATCTCGCCAAAATGCGATTCAAGCTCTTCTGAGACATCATTTGCAAGTGTATTTCTTGCATCAAATAAGGTGCGTAAAACGCCTCTAATATGTAAATCATGATTTAATTCTTTTAATCTTTCGATAGTTTGGGATAAATCAGCCAAACCTTCCAGTGCATAATACTCACATTGCATAGGTATGATCACACCTTGCGTGGCGACCATTGCATTAATGGTTAATAGATTAAGACTAGGCGCACAGTCGATAATAACGTAATCATATCCCTCTACAGAATCCAATGCGGTATCTAATAATAAATGACTGTCATTCTTACCCATAAGCGTAATATCAATTCCGGATAGATCTCGATTTGAGCCAACCACATCAAATCCTGCAGGACTTTGATACGTTGCCTCCTTAATACTCACGCCTTCAAGCAGTACATCGGCAATTGACAACGCTAGATCACGCTTTTCAAGTCCAGTACCTGTTGTGGCATTACCCTGAGGGTCTAAATCAATAAGCAATACTTTTTTACGCCGAGCTGCCAAACATGAAGCAAGGTTTACAGCTGTCGTGGTTTTACCGACACCACCTTTTTGGTTTGCAATAGCGAGTATTTCCATAACGTTACTTTTTTACCTAGGATCTATTAAATAGTCAATATGGAGCAATGAATATCTTGATGCTTGCTTTTAAATGTATGTACTGGGATCATTAGCAGCTTAACTTTTTATAATAAGCAGTATGTTAATTAATAAAAAGTATGTACATAAATAAAGAGTATGTGTTTAACAGCACCTGTCTTTATGAAGTGCATTTGATTAAACATGTGTTTGATTATTTCTTATAAAGCTCGATAATGTGACGCGTTTCATTTAAAAAGGGCACGTCTAAAGGCAAGCTTTCTACATGCCACTCATGCGTGACTTGGTTTAACTCCTCCTCAGTAGGAATTAAACCCTTCATAGCTTGCAAGCAGCCATCTTTAGCTAATCGCGGTGTAGCTGCCTCTACAAAATCAGTTAAACTTGCAAACGCTCTTGAGGTGACCACATCATACTTGTCAGTGTCATCTAAAGTATAGTTCTCAATCCTACTGGCAATGGGACTTACGTTCTTTACATTAAGCTCACTCACCAACTGCCTGATGAATCTAATCTTTTTTGAATTACTATCTAATGCCGTTACTTCTCGATGTGGCTCACAAATCGCTATAATAACACTTGGCAAACCTGCACCAGTACCTATATCAAGTAGTCTGCCCGGCTTTAAATGAGGCACTATCGCCAAGCAGTCGATAATGTGCTTTATTAGCGCTTCTTTAGGTTGCTTAATAGCTGTCAAATTATAGGTTTTATTCCAAAACAGCAACTTATCTAAATATAATAACAGTGTCCAGCGCTGCTCGGTATCTAAGTTTAGATTTAATTGAGTGACGGCATCATCTAGTAGCTTCTCCAAGCGGTCTATATCATTTTTAATTACAAAAAAATCAGAGCTTGTTATCATAATTGAGATACTCTACTGCACAAGGTTATATTTGATCAACGGTATAAAAAAATCGACTATTTAAACGATACTATTTGAACAATGCTATAAGCAATAAGGGACTATCTTGACACACTTGGTTCAAATAAACTCTTTATATCCCTTAGGGTCAACATAACGAAGCATTATAACACGTTCAATTATTTATAAGATATCATCTCAAATTTTATGCACATTTAAACTTTACAGTAATCGAATATGAATAAAGACATTAGCACCAATACTAATCAAACCCCTATTATAAAATCCAATATTAAGCATGAACAAGATAAGGCCACTATCGATCACATTAAAACCCAATGTGTCATTGATATAATAAAATTAAAAAAATACACTGATCCCGACATATTACCAACTACGACAGCCGATACACCAACTGTAGACCCTGCTCTTGGTCAAGACCGTGCGATTCATGCACTCCGAACTGCTATTGATATCCACGCTCAGGGTTATCATGTATTTGCAGTGGGCGAAAATGGATTGGGCAAAAGAACCTTTATTACTCAGTTTTTACAGCGTGAAGGTCGTTTACAATACCCAGATAATCAGGATGTATGCGATTGGGTATATGTTTATAACTTTGAGAATCCTCGACGTCCCCTTGCTATTGCTCTTCCCGCTTCACATGCACCTGTGATAAAAAAAACAATACTTGAAATATGGAATTTACTCAATGATAGGTTAAAGGTCCATAAACTAAATGAACATAAGTTTAATGCCCTCAACACAGAGTCGACCCTATATCATAGTTCTGAAGATAAAGATAAAGATAAAGATAAAGATAACCATACCCCTACTACCGACGATTTATATTCTATCGATTTTAATCCTCAGGACCCTAGCCGCATTGCGCAAGAATCGATTAAAAGTAGGTTTGATAAGTTACTTAAAACTTATAAGGATTATAATAAGCTATATAATTATCTAATTCATATTCAAAATGACATGATTAAAAATGCTGATGTAATTGCAAGTGGCGAAGATGATCGATTTATATGTGATGATTTAGAATTAATTCCTACTCGCTATGCTTTAAACATCATGGTCACTCAGACTAAACAGTGTCAAAGCCATCAAAATGATAACTCAGATAATGTCATTAATAAAACGATATTAAGTGATTTGTTCGATAAGGACACTGCGTCTAACGAAACGGTCTTTAATGACGCTGACTCAAGTGATACGGTCACAAAAGAATATATTTCTTCAGAATCCTCTAAACATGCGCGTTGCGATTTGAAGTACACCAATGACAATGCGCCTATATTATTTGAACCTTACCCTAAGTTGAATAATTTAATTGGTTTTATAGGTAACTCTCTAAAGTCTGGTACAACGGTTACTAATCACATGCTGATCCAGCCAGGCGCCCTACATGAAGCGAACGGTGGGTATTTAATTATCGAAGCAGGACACTTGGCTGAACACATTGACGCATGGCGCGCTTTAAAAAGAACCCTACAATCCAGACAGGTTGAGCTGTCAAACTACCGTCAAAGCGACTTAATGGGCGGTGTCACTTTACATCCTGAACCCATACCTTTAAATGTAAAAGTAGTCATCTTAGGTGAGCCTGAACTATACGATCAGTTTTCTGAAATTGATGCAGAGTTCAATACCACCTTTAAGATTAGAGCAGACTTCCATGATGAGCTTTCAAGAGATTCTGATAATGAAATAGCCATGTCCTCAAAAATGGCGGATATAATCCATAAATATCATCTAAAGCATTTTGACGCGGCTGCACAAGCCACCATACTTGAATATTTAAGCTTATTAAGCGAAAATCAAAATAAATTGAGCTTGCACTCAGATCATCTGATACAACTTATGCTTGAAGCTAATCGTATCTCTGATCAGCGAAACACAGTGTTAGTTGAATACAGTCATGTCAAAAAAGCCATTGATGATAAGGACTACCGGTCCGATTATTTAAAAGAGCTGTATTTGCAAGAGATAACGGATGGTCAACAGCTGATAAATACAAAAGGCTATGCGGTGGGTCAAATTAATGCGTTAACTATTGTAGATTATGCCAATAGTGAGTTTGGCATGCCCGCTTTATTAACCGCGGTATTACAAAATAGTACTGGATCAGGTGATATATTAGATATCGAACGTGATGTCGAGCTTGGCGGCAACTTACATGCCAAAGGCATGCTTATCATGAACAGTTACTTACGTGCTCTGTTTAGCCCCTATGAGCCCTTAAACTTTACCGCATCACTAGCCTTTGAACAAAGTTATGCACATATTGATGGTGATAGTGCCACCTTGTCTGAGGCGTGTGCCTTATTATCTGCATTGTCTGATGTTTCTATATCACAATCGCTGGCGATAACTGGCTCTATGAATCAGTTAGGAAGAGTACAAGCGGTTGGTGGTATTAATACAAAAATAGCAGGGTTTTATGATGCTTGCTTGCATCAAGGCCTGACGGGCACGCAAGGGGTGATTATACCATCAGCAAATATCACTCAACTGATGCTAAGAGATGATATTATACAATCTGTAAAAGAGGAAGAATTCATCTTATATGCGGTTGATACTTTAAGTGAAGCACTGACTATTTTATCGGAAAAGCTAGTAGACCACGTAAATAAAAAAGGTCGTTATAGAAAATCAACTTTATTTGGTAGAGTGATTAAAAATCTAAAAAAATGGGAAGATCAACTCAATCCACCTGATAGTATGCAAGATGAACTCAACTTAAAACCAAATATCGACTCAAATAGCGATGCGAATAAAAATTAAAATAGCAATTCAAATAACAGTATGATTACCAATACGAATAACTATTATGAAGATTTAGATTAAAATAAAGTTCAAGACTATCAGTACAGATGTTAAGTTAATAACTAATTTTTAGCATTCTACTGAGTTCGCAAACTATACATAATGGCTGATATTATTATGACAAAGGACGGCTCTAGTAACAGTACAGCGACAACCGCAAGACAATGGGAACTGCTTAATCTATTAGAACGTGGTAATTGGCGCGGCACTCATCATTTGCATGAGCAGCTGAGCCTAGCCAATTTTGATGTGAGCCTTCGCACCGTACAGCGCGATCTAAATGCTTTATCAAAACGCTTTCCGATAGAAAAAAATAATGCCAATCCTCAAGGTTGGCGCTGGAAAGAAGACGCACCTGTGCAAAGCTTGCCGCATATGAACCTATCGCAAGCCGTTGCTTTTAATATGGTTGAGGCAAACCTATTACAGCTTTTACCCCCTGCGATTTTAGATGAGTTATTCCCTTGGTTCGACCTTGCCAGAAGACAACTTAAGGACAGTAAGGTCTCACATAACTGGCTTGATAGAGTCCGTATAGAACCCGCCACCCAGCCCTTAATCGCCCCTGAGATGTGCCGCGAATGTAAAGATGCTATCTATCAAGCAATATTTTATGAGCGTCAAATCATGGCTCTTTATACGCGCCGTGATAAAGAAGAACCCGGAATATACTATCTAAACCCCATTGCCATTGTTCAACGCGGAGTGGTTATTTACTTATTGGCAACCAAAGTCAAAGATCAAGAAGAGATTATAAGAACTTTTGCACTACACCGCTTTATTGAAGTCACAATTGAGGATGCTAAACCTGCTATCATTCCAAAAGACTTTGAACTCTCAACGTATCTTGATTCTGGTGGGATGGGGTTTGCGTATTATTTGTTCAATGATTTACCCAATCATGGTAAAAACACCAAAATAAAGCTTGTGTTTGATGGTAAGGCGGGTACAAGCTTAACTGAAAGCAGATTGAGTGAAGATCAGGAAGTGTATGAAGATGACTCTAATAACACTCAGACCATAACGGCAACGATTAACCTTACTTCACAGCTTGTTTGGTGGTTACGCGGATTTGGTAAAAAGTTGATTCATATTGAGCCAAAAATTTTATCACATGCTGTTAAACAAGATAATCCTATCAAGGCGGACAAAGCTAATAAAGTAGATAAATCTAATAAAACGCTTTAAATACTATATACATACTTTCTATTAAGAGTTAATTGTATAGTGATATACTCTTTTGATTCAAACCATAAGGTATAATTAAGAATTGTTTCTAACAATTATTTCAAAACCTAACTTTATTCTCATTTCTACGACCATATTAGGGAGTTTTACTTGGACGCTTCAAACCCCACCCTAAACACCAATAAAAGTGTCAAACCGCAGCATACTTCTGATCCAAGCCTTATGATTAATAACCCTCAGGCTGATGGAGTAACAGTTGATAAACCGATAGAACCCGCTACTGATCTCTCTACAAATACGGCTGATGAAAAACCTACTGAAACTTTAATAGACACGCATAATACTTCAAGCTTATTATGCGAATTACCTATCCATAACAGCACGTTGTTGTTTGGATTAAATTTTAAAAATACCAAAGTTGCCAAGTCTGGTATCCTTAATAAAATCAAAGGTAAAACAGAGAACATGGATTTGGATTTATCGTGTTTGGTTTTTGATAAAGAATTAAAAATTTTAGATACGATATGGTTTAAAAAATTACGTGATATCTCAGGGGCTATTCGCCACCAGGGGGACAGTTTGAATGGGAATGATAGAGGCGATGCTGCAAAGCTTGATCGTAATATAGATGTTGAAACTATTGAGCTGCGCTTATCTAGGCTTGGCAGCGCTGCCACACATATTGCGTTTGTTGTCTCGTCTTATAAGAACCATGCCTTAAATAAAATCGATCGAGGCAATATTTATATCAGTGATGATGAAGGTAATGAGATATATTCCTATGACCTCAAACTGCTTGTATCAAGCAAAGTCGCTCTGTGCGTGGCATTACTAAGTCGCGAATTTGATGATTGGAGATTCACGATAAAGAATATGCCTTTAAGTAGCTCTGATATGGATAACATTGAGAATCAGGTGCATGCAGAGCTTATAAGATTATATGGGGCTTAAGTTAAATTAGTTGTTCAATCTTATTTGGTTAATTTAAATTGGTCAATCCTAATTGGGCAATTATGTATATGCTCGACGCTATAAATGCTCGCCACAATGAGGGCAATAGTTCTTTTTGTCGATTTCCGCTATTTTAAACTCATACTCTTGATCTCGTAATAGCTGGGTTATAACTTCTTCGGCTTGGTCTTTATCGAGCCCAACTTCCCGTCTCAAGCGTTCAATTTGATACTTGTCTTTAATTAAGTCAATATATTCATCTTCAATTAACATCTCCTTAAAGCGCTGTTCAAGAAGCTCACGGCGTTGTTCGAGCTCTGATGCCAAACCAGAGGCTAAAATACCCGCAGGTAATGCGGCTAAACCTACCCCCAATATAGTGATAACGGAACCTAAGAACTTACCCAGTGTGGTAACAGGAATTACATCACCGTAGCCTACCGTGGTTAATGTTACAACCGCCCACCACATAGATTTGGGTATAGACTCAAATACCTCAGGCTGTGCTTGGTTTTCTACCACATATATGCCACTTGAAGCCGTTACTATCATAATGATTAAAATAAAAACAACCGCTTTAAACGATTCTTTTTCTTTACTCAATACCACCAATAAAATTCTCATCGCTGTGAAATAGCGGGTTAATTTTAAGAGTCTAAATAATCTTAAAACACGTAAGAATCGTAAATCGACAGTAACGAAGAAGTTTATAAATGCAGGTAAGATAGATATGATGTCAATAATAGCGCCAGGACTACGTATCCAGATCCATCTTTTGCGCCAATTTGATAAATTTGGATGAGCATCAACACCTTTTTCCTCAACTACCGACCATAGTCGTAATAAGTACTCCATAGTGAAAATAGCAATAGAGAACTGTTCGAATACTTCAAAAAAATGTTGATGCGGAAAATAAATTCGGTCCACTGATTCTGCAATAACCGCCGATACATTGAGTAATATTAATAATATTAAAAACTTGTCTACATATTTACTTAATGGAGTTTGATAAGCATCATTTTCAATAATATCGTAAACGGACTCTCTAAATTGTTGATATAGTTTGTTATTTATCATATTGATATTTGGCTTATCTATTTTTAGAGTTAATGATTATGTGGGTAAAGCTGGTAACGTTAATTACTTAATAAAATAAACGTTACATTATCAAGTTGAAACTATTTAATAATAAATATCATTCATTTTATTATAGAGTAGCCTTAGAGTTTTTACTAATTTATGACATAAAAACCCTAACCGCCAATAGCGATTAGGGTCATGATAAAAGAACTTTAATATCGATCAGTTTAATAATTATAGGCTGACGTAAAAACATTTAGGATAGTTAAATTTAGTAATTTTACTTTTATAGGTTAACTCATATATAGCTTTATTGATAAAGCCATAATTTAATCACTAAAATCTTCTACCTACTGACCAGTACTGCTATTTATATCATTACAATAATATGCGTCTAGGATCTGAAAGTAAGCTTGCGATGTATCTAGTAAAAACTGCAGCATCTGCACCATTAATGACTCTATGATCATAAGATAAAGACAGAGGTAGCATCAGACGCGGTTTGAATTTCTGCTTATCATCGTTCCAGCGAGGCTGCATAGTCGCTTCAGATATACCCAAAATACCAACTTGTGGCCAGTTCACCAAAGGCGTAAAGTAAGTGCCGCCAAGATTACCTTGGCTAGATATAGTAAAGCTTGCACCTTGCAACTCTTTCGCCGTTAATTTTTTATCACGTGCTTTGACAGCTAATTCGCCAATTTCAACGGCAATTTGTTTAATGCCTTTAGTTTGCGCATCTTTGATAACAGGGACTATGAGACCATCATCCGTTGCCACTGCCAGACCAATATTAACGGTTTTTCTAATATGAATCTGTGTGTTGTCATCACTTAGATGACTATTAAACTTAGGATGCTGCATCAACGCATAAGCAGTAGCTTTAACAATGAATGCAAGAATGGTAAGCCCAATTCCTTCTGACTTAAACTCAGCTTTGAGCGATTTACGCAGTTTTTCAGTTTCAGTAATATCAGATAAATCAAACTGTGTCACCTGCGGCAAGTACGTATTGTAGGTTAACTGAGGTATTGAGACTTTTTGCAAACGGCTTAAGTCTATGGTTTCAATTTCGCCCCAAATCTCCTCCCTACTCATATCAGGAAGCTTAGGCAAAGCCGAACTCTCACGGCTTAATGAAGATTTCGAACCGGTATCATTCGTATCGACCATATGCGTTTTCACATAATTAAATAAATCTTCCTTAACGATACGATCATTAAGAGCAGATCCTTCAATTTGTGTGATATCAACGCCTAACTGACGTGCCAATTTACGCACAGCTGGACCCGCATACACATCTGTTAATTTAGCATTCACCTCTAGTTCGCTCAATTTATGCGAACCACCCGATCTAGTGCCTTTATCGGTGCCAGAAGTATTAGTGCCAGAAAACGTCTTAACCTCTTTGTTCTTAGACGTTGAGTCACCATAGCCTACTTGAGTAGGCTTAGAGTTCGCATCAGCTGCTTGGTCTAAATCAGAACCTCCCTTTTTATCGCTCTCTTTTGCAGTTTCTTTGGAGGATGGTTTAGAAGATTCTTTTGAAGATAATTCATTGTCATCAGCAGCGCTGCCCCTTACTTTTATAACAATATAATCTTGTCCATTTGAGACACTATCGCCATCCGCTATTAGAATCTCTTCCACAGTGCCAGAAGCGGGTGAAGGCACTTCTACAGACGCCTTATCAGATTCAATTAGTAGTAAAGATTGTTCAGACTCTACAGAGTCACCAACACTGACCATAATTTCTGCAACGTCGGCTTCCTCTACACCTAAATCGGGTAAAGCAAAAGTTTTACTTTCAGACTGATCTTGCAGTGATGACTCTGAAACGGTTTCATTACTATCATTCACATCTGACATTGTGTTATGAGTACTTATTGAGCCTTTATTTTGCTCATCAACTTTATCTTCAGAGTCATTTACTGAGTCATTTTCATTACTATTGAAATCACTATTGTCATTGATATCTTTAGAGTCAGCCTCAGAGTCTAAGTCAGCACTTTCTTCTAATTCTATTAGAACACTACCTTCACTGACTGAATCACCTTCTGACACTAAAACTTGTGTTACTTTACCAGCTGTTGTACTTGGTACTTCAACTGCTGCTTTATCCGACTCAAGCAAAAGTATATTATCATCTACTTCAATAACATCACCAACTGATACATATATTTCACTTACCTCGGCGCTTTCAACACCTAAATCTGGGGTTTTAATTTCCATGTCTTATCTCCAGCGTAATCGTTATTATTCCAGCCTATTGGTATAATTATTTAAATAGCTTTATTTATCATCATCCAATAACTCAGCGTCCGCTAGATCTTCAGCTTTACCCTCGTTATCAATCTCATCATCGTCTTCTTCTACCAAATCAGGAACTGGATTAGGATTCACTTCGTCTTCATCAGGTGCAGGCGCATCAGGGAAATGATCGTACTGAGGCTGAGGCTGCCATGCTGGAGGCTGGTCAACATCAATGCCTAAGCTTGTAATAGCATCTTTAACCAAACGCATATCTACTTCACCTTCATCTGCTAAGCATTTCAAGGTAGCTACGACGATATGTTCAGCATTGACATGGAAAAAACTACGTAAATTTTCACGCGTATCAGAACGACCAAACCCATCCGTTCCTAAGGTAGTGTATGGACGATTATCAGGCAACCATCCTCTTATTTGCTCTGAGAAATTGCGCATATAGTCTGTCGCTGCGACCACAACGCCTTCATGTTTGGCTAATTGCTCAGTGACCCAAGGTACTTTTTCCTCTTCCATTGGATGCAATCGGTTATAGTCATCACATGCCATACCTTCACGTGTTAATTCATTAAAGCTCGTAACACTCCAAACATTGGCACTGATATTAAACTCATCTAACAAAATACGTGCAGCTTTCTGTACTTCTCGCAATATGACACCCGACCCTAATAGCTGAACATGGGTTCGTGCATTTTCATTGCTATTGTATTCAAGTAAATACATACCGCGCTTAATGCCCTCTTCTACGCCCTCAGGCATAGCAGGATGTTCATAATTCTCATTCATTAGGGTTATGTAGTAATACACTCGTTCACCTTCAGCGTACATGCGGCGCAGTCCATCATGAATGATGACTGCAAGCTCATAACCAAAACATGGGTCATAGGACACGCAGTTAGGTACGGTGCTAAATAATATATGAGAATGACCGTCTTGATGCTGCAAACCTTCACCATTCAATGTCGTTCTACCCGCCGTTCCCCCTAATAAGAAACCTTGAGCTTGGCAATCACCCGCGGCCCAAGCAAGGTCGCCCACACGTTGGAAACCAAACATGGAGTAATAAATATATAAAGGAATCATAGGTAGAGCATTAATAGAGTAACTGGTTGCTAACGCAATCCATGCACTCATCGCGCCAGCTTCGTTAATGCCTTCTTCTAGCATGTGACCATTTTTAGCTTCCCTATAGCCCATTAAAGCATCATTGTCCTCTGGGGTGTATTTTTGCCCGACAGAAGAGTAAATACCAAGCTGACGGAACATACCTTCAAGACCAAATGTTCGCGCCTCATCAGGAACAATAGGTACAACTCTGTCTTGAATGTTTTTGTTTTTAAGCATCATACCCAATAAGCGTACAAACACCATGGTCGTAGATTGCTCTTTACCATTACTCCCTTTAAGTACTCTGTCAAACATTGACAACTCTGGAATGTCTAAGGGAATATGCCCACTACGCCGATTAGGTAGATGTCCGCCCAAAGCTTCACGGCGTCCACGTAGGTATTTCATTTCAGCAGAGTCTTCATCAGGACGATAAAAAGGTAGGGATTCTAAATCTTCATCTGTAAAGGGCAGATGAAATCTATCTCTAAAGTACATTAATCCTTCTTGATCAAGCTTTTTGATCTGATGCGCTTTGTTGACCGCTTGAGCTTGAGATGAAAGACCATATCCTTTCACAGTTTTAACCAATACTACGGTAGGCTGACCTTGAGTTTTCATTGCTTCACTAAAGGCGGCATAGACTTTGATAGGATCATGGCCACCGCGGTTTAGACGTCTGATATCATCATCTGTTAGATATTTGTCTGCCATCTCTTTGAGTTCTGGATATTTCCCAAAAAATGCCTCACGAACAAATCCGCCATCACGGGTTTCATATAATTGATACTCGCCATCGACCACTTCTTCCATACGTTTTTTGAGAGCTCCTGACTCATCCTTATCTAATAGGCTATCCCAGCGGCCACCCCATATAACTTTAATAACTCGCCAGCCCGCGCCTCTAAATACAGATTCAAGCTCTTGTATGATTTTGCCATTACCACGAACAGGACCATCTAGACGCTGCAAATTACAGTTGATGACCCAGATTAAATTATCTAGACGTTCTCGTCCTGCAAGTGAAATTGCCCCTAAGCTTTCAGGCTCATCCGTTTCACCATCACCTAAGAAAGTCCATATTTTACGACCTTCCTCTTTTAAAAGACCACGGTTAATTAAATATTTATGTACGTGCGCGTGGTAGATAGACATGATAGGACCCAGCCCCATCGAAACCGTTGGGAATTGCCAATAGTCAGGCATTAAATAAGGATGCGGATAACTTGATAACCCTTTGCCATCTGCTTCACGTCTAAAATTAACGACCTGCTCTTTAGTTAGACGTCCTTCTAAATAGGATCTGGCGTAGATACCTGGCGCCGAATGACCTTGGTAATACACCATATCCCCACCAAAATGATCACTCGCTGCTCTAAAGAAGTGATTAAACCCTGTCTCATACAAGGTCGCACTAGATGCGAAAGTTGCTAAGTGGCCACCGAGATCATCTTCATTTTGGTTGGCGCGCATCACCATTGCTAATGCGTTGTAACGTATTAAAGCTCTGATATTACGCTCAATAGACAAATCCCCTGGATAAATAGGTTCGTCTTCAACAGGTATGGTGTTCAAATATGCAGTATCAAGGCGGTTAAAAGGTAATCCTTCTTGAACCGCCATGTTATATAACGCTTTTAATAAAAACTGTGCACGGTCTTTATCAGCATGCTTGATAACAGATTCAAAAGCATCAAGCCACTCTTGGGTTTCGTTGCTATCAACATCGTTATAATAATTCATAATTAATATTCCTTGGCTTATATTATTTGCTCGCCTTTATATTAGTTAGGCACAAGTTAAGTTTGGTTAAAGGTCACAAATTAATTTTTTTATAAGATAGTTTTTTAAACTAATTTATTTTTAGTTGGTTCTTGTAAGTCAATTACCTATTAATGTGTATAGTGCTTAAAGTCGAGTTTATATCGAGTGATAATAATAGTTGATCATATCTCTGCTAATATACTTAAGTTCTATTTTAAGACCATTTACATTTAACTACTTCTAATCATTTCAAATTACTAACTCTTTAAATTTTTACCATATTCACCCAGACCCTTTAATAAGTATAAACTTACCTATCTCAAGGTTGAGTTAACAGTTGTAATTCGTTATTAGTATAACGTCAAATATTGAAGCAATGCTATCAACCCATAGAAATGATAAAAAGTTATTCATTTATTTAAGAAATAATGAAAATTTATTGTAATTATAAAAAAGTTAGATGTAATTGTATTAACTTTGCGCTAATATTTAAGGACAATAATTTAAATATGAATAAATTTAACTTTAATTTTACAGTAGATGATTCATTAATTGGTTTGTATTGGTAGTGGCATTAAACTTACGTATTATTGAAGACTAAATTCTTCGAGCTATTAAAAAATACAATGAAACTTAATGCAAATACTAATGGGTCGGCTAAGCGAGGTTAACAGAATAATTTTTAGTAACCTCGCCCCGACTATGTAATTTCGCGGCTATAGATAATATTTCATAAAGATTTTGCATATTAATAAAACAAGTTTGATAATGAGCCAAATTTGGATGTGAAATACATAAAAAAGGAGTTTTTTGTTGCATAGATATTTTACGATGGACAAATTTGAACACATTAATTCAACTATAAATAGTCAATTACTATATCGATGCATGGCACTAACTATTGGTGTTGCTTTTTCTAATGCTGCTTATTCAGTTGAAGCATTAGATATGGTCATCACCGCAAACAAACTGGTTGAAAATGCCGACGGAAAAATGGTGTATGTGCCAGTACGAACTGCAAACGTTGGTGCCATTATTCAATACAAAGCGACTTATCAAAACACACACAATCATGCTCTAAGGAACACCTCCGTAACCATACCTATTCCTACCAATACTGAATTCACAGGTCAAGCTTTTCCACTAAGTGCGCAAGGCTCCATAGATTATCGAAACTATATGGACATACCTTTAATGAGACTTGTGGATGGCAAACTTGAGGAAACACCATTTTCAGACTACAAATCTCTACGATGGAACATAAAATATATTCCTCCTCGTAAGTCCATCGATGTCGCTTTTAACACAATCGTTAAATAGAACGTCCTATTAAAAATTATAATTAACCATAGAACATACAACAAATGGATAAATAAAGTATTTGAATCGAAGCTATTTAAAAACAGCTGTTAATCAAAACAATAGTTAATTATATCTACCGCCAAATTGAACCACTGCCAAATAAGTCAATAAGCCAAGCTTTTAAATCGTAATAACTGTATTTGAATACTATTTGAGTCGGGCATATTGAGTCGGGCATATTGAGTCAGGTTTATTAAGTATCTAAACGATGTTCTAATTTTAAGTAATCCTCTGATTGCATTTCAAGCAAACGAGATCGCGTTCTTTCAATTTCAAAAGCTAGCTTTTCACCGTCATAAAGCTCTAAAATTGATTGCTCCGCTCTTACCAACAACTTAACGCGGCGATCATAAAACTCATCAACCATATAAATAAATCGGCGTGTCGGATCTCGTAGTAAATCGTTTAAAGCCGGTACATTATCAACCAATACAGTTGAAAAATTATTGGCAATCTCGATAAAGTCATTCGCAGAACGCGGCGCCATACATAACTGTCTAAAGTCACAAAATAAGACGGTTTTTGTACGTGCATTGATCGTAATTTGACGCCCATTAATTTCTATAGGATCTTCTGAGATTTTTTGATTATTCGCTATTGAGGTAAAGCGGTTTGCAAGCCAGTGACTATTTTCTTTAGTAAGAGGACTGACATATAGCTCAGCTTGTTGCAATAGTCGTAGTCGATAATCAATACCTGAATCAATATTCATTACTGTGGTGTGTTTTTCAAGCTCATGCACCGCTGGCATAAAGCGGTCACGATGAAGTCCGTCTTTATATAGTCCAGATGGTTCAATATTAGACGTTGCAACTAAGGTTATGCCACGTTTAAACAGCATGGTAAACAAATCGCCCAAAATCATCGCGTCAGAGACATTTGATACAAAAAATTCATCAAAGCATATAAGAACTGCCTCGCCGTGAATAATGTCTGCAACCTTTTCAAGTGGGTCACTACTTCCTTGCAGTTTATTAAGCTCTTTATGCACTCTTTGCATAAAATGATGAAAATGCATGCGCATTTTTCGCTCTATAGGTACAGCTTCAAAAAACATATCCATCATCCATGTTTTTCCCCGCCCTACCCCGCCCCACATATATAGCCCTTTGGGCGGAGTTGGCGCAGATTTAAACAGTCCAAATAATCCTTTTTTCTCGCCTGAATTCTCTATGAGCTTGTTATACACCTCATCAAGATATTCCATAGCCTCTTGTTGGATTGGATCATGATTAAATTCATCGGTGGCAACGGCAGCTTTATATCTCTCTAATGGGGATTTATTCATGGTTAAATTACCGTAATTTTTTTTTGTAGTAAAAGTAAAATATTCAGTATGCCCTTGATAGGTGCAGCTATGGGGTATATCGGGCATGGCGTTCTAATAAGTCTTTGATATCAGTCAGTTGACCGTGGAAAAAATGACTGGCCCCTTTAATAACATACGTTTGAATTTGCTTTTTATCAGCAAATTTATGCATGATATCGGGGTCAATGACATCATCTGCATCGCCATAAATTTGAATGGTTTTTTGAGTAGGTAACATAACATCTGATGCATCATTACTTTCTACCGATGGTGCCATCAAGACGACCTTAATAAGCGTCATATCACTTAGCCCCCAAATATGCGGCGTGACCATCGTTTGCTCAGCAACTCTAGCGGCAACATAACCCCCAAAGGAAAACCCACCCAGCCATAATTTACGGGCAGATGTCTTAGAATACGCCCACTGCAATACAGCCATGGCATCTTCAATCTCACCTTTAGCAAAGTCATGTTCACCAGTTGATTTACCCGTGCCCCTGAAGTTAAACCTTATGACGTGCATTCCTTCATCACGAGCAAAGTTAAACATTGTCGTCACTACTTTATTCTTCATAGTGCCCCCAAAACGAGGGTTTGGATGACATAAAAGGGCAATTACCTTTGTGTCTGGGTCATTAGGATTATCATTTTGCCACAAAGCTTCTACTTCTAAATGACCTACTGGCCCTTCAATAAGTTCTTTTTTAATTTTATTTGCCATAATATCGTTTACTTGAATGATTTAAATAAATTAAAGCCAACTATATTACCAAAGCTTTAGATTAGGAATGGTTACTCTCTGTTACTGGTACAAGTTTATAAAAACCTATTTACTATTAAGTGATGTCTCATCGAAAATATTTATTCGAAACTATGCTGCATTAATAATTCAACACTATTTATATAAATAAAACTCTATGCCATATTATAATAATGGCATTAAGCTGATTTTAACTCAACATTGAGGTATTTTGACTATGATATATGAATTTAAGCATACGCTTGCAACATTAAAACTTTCTACGATAGCGGTTTGCACCACTATTGTATTATCTGGCTGTCAATCGACACCCTCAGCTCCAGTGATACAACGTGCTAATTCTACATTTGAAACGACTGGTATAGGTCAAACTAAAGTTAAAGCGCAAGAACATGCATTAGATAGTGCTAAAAAAACGTGCCGTTCACGCCAAGCTATCATCGTTGAAGACGATCTAAAATACAATGGTGTATTCGATGAACGCACGGGCCGTATGATTGATCAAGTTGGCGCGATAGCGGGCGTAGTTTTAGGAACTGGCAAAACCGATTTATCTCGTGATGATGATTATGAATATACCATTACGTTTCGTTGCCAATAACAGTTTATAGTTAGTAAATAATACGAATTATTAGCTGTTTAATGCTATAAGCTGTTTAAACGTTGCAGCTATTAATAAGTAACAGCTCTTGATAAGCAGTTAATTGTTCGTAGCTAAATTTAAATAGCTGCTACTTACACATAGAATCTTTGCAGTGATACTACTCTATTAGCGTCTTGGATCAAAGGCATCTCTTAAAGCTTCACCAATAAATATTAGTAAAGACAACACAATGGTTAGGCTAAAAAATGCAGATAATGCCAACCACGGGGCATCCAAATTGTTTTTACCTTGAGTCATCAATTCACCAAGAGAGGGCGACCCTGGCGGTAATCCATACCCTAAGAAGTCTAATGAAGTTAAGGCGATGATGTTTGCTGTTAGAATAAAGGGCAACTGTGATAAACTTGAAGCCAATACATTAGGTAGAATATGCCTTAACATGATCCGATAGTCTGAAACTCCCAAATTACGCGCCGCTCTTACATAATCAAAGTTTCTTGCTCTTAAGAACTCTGCCCGAACCAGTCCGACTAAGCTCATCCAACCGAACAATAACATCAATCCAAAGAGCACCCACATACTGGGGCTGAATAAACTGACTAATATTATTATCATAAACAGTTGCGGCAAGCCTGCCCACACCTCCATAAAACGTTGACCTATTAAATCAATCCAGCCACCAAAATAACCTTGTAATGCTCCGACCATTATCCCTATCAACGAACCAACAACGGTCAGTGCAATGCCAAATAATAGGGAAATGCGTAATCCATACAGTATACGTGCTAATACATCACGCCCTGTGTCATCAGTCCCTAGCCAGTTTTGCGCATTAGGCGGGGCGGGATATGGCAGTGCTATTTCAACGCTTGGCGTTTGATCTGCAAACTCGATGGGCGGCATAATCATGAAACCATTGGATTCAATCAATGATTGCACGGCTGGGTCTTTATAATTCGCTTCGGTTTCAAATACACCGCCAAACTCAGTTTCTGGATAGGCGCTCAATACAGGAAAATAGAGTTGACCGTCGTATGAAACTATCAAAGGTTTGTCATTGGCAACAAAGTTTGCGCCCATACATATAATGAATATTGCCATAAACAAACTAAGCGCAATCATCCCTAATCTATTTTTCTTAAAGCGCTCCAAACGTGCCTGCCATATAGGACTTAACATGCTAGGTTTTATCGTTGCATTATCGACATACTGCGCACGCTGTTCTTCTGAAACTGTTTGCATCTATCGGCCCTCAAAATCTATACGAGGATCTATGAGGCGATAGCTAATATCACTTATCAACTGCAATAACAGACCTACTAAAGTAAAGATGAACAATGTACCAAAGATAACGGGATAATCACGTTGCTGAATAGCTTCAAAGCTTAACAGTCCTAAACCATCAAGTTTGAATATAATTTCAATTAAGAAGTTACCGGTGAAGAATATGCCGACAATTGCGGCAGGTATCCCTGCAATGATGATGAGCATGGCATTTCTAAATACATGGCCATATAGTACTTGGTTATTACTTAAACCTTTGGCGCGTGCGGTGAGAACATATTGTTTTGAAAGCTCTTCCATAAAGCTAAACTTAGTCAAATAAGTTAACCCCGCAAAGCCGCCTACCGTACTCGCTATAAGTGGTAACGTTAAATGCCAAAAATAATCTTTTATTTTATTTAATAAACTAAGTTGATCAAAATTCTCGGAAACCAGTCCTTGGAGCGGAAATATTTGCAAGTAGCTACCCCCTGCAAAGAACACCAGCAATATCACCCCAAACACAAAGACAGGTATAGCGTGACCAATTGCCAATAACAAGGCAGTTGCTTTATCGATACCTGACCCATTGCGCATGGCTTTAAAAATACCTAAAGGTATTGCAATCAGATAGATAAGCAGGGTACTCCAAAGACCTAAAGATATGGAGACAGGTAATTTATCAATAATAAGCTCTGTTACGGGTTTGCCTTTAAAAAATGAGTCACCAAAATCAAGTTTGGCGTAATTAGTAAGCATAAGCCAGAAGCGTTCCGGTGCAGATTTATCAAAACCATATTGCGCTTTAATAGCCGCTACCATGTCATCAGACAGCCCTCTTGAACCGCGATAGCTATTGCTCTCAAGAACATTATTGCCGCTCATAGCTGAGGTTGAGGACTCACCCGTAAAATTGGCATTTTCTATTTGTGCAATTTGCTGTTCAACGGGGCCACCTGGCGCAGCTTGTACCAAAATAAAATTGGTTAACAAAATCAAAAATAAAGTAGGGATGATTAGCAGTAATCTTTTCAGTATGTATTGACCCATTTACTCTATTTCCTTGACCAACTATTCTATGCAACACTTATTGAGTTAACAACATTTAAGAGCTGAAAGTAAAACTTATTCATTGAATGATGAATTGGTAATAGGCTAAATATTCAACATTTAAAAGTTATCTTTTAAAGACCTAAGTGCACTAAATACTGTAAAAGGTTTTGAATCTGGTAAAACCTGATATGTCTTAACGCCTTCGATGACGCTTTCTTTATCGACTCTTAAAAATACGTTAACATCACGTTCATGATCGAGTGTGACAGGTAATGAGGGTTTGCCAGCTGCAATGAGCTCATTAACTTCATCTAAAGTTTGTTGCATAAATTTATTATTAGGTTCGATACTCAGTCCAAACTTTAAATTTGCCGCTGTGTATTCATGTGCAGGATAAAACAACGTCTCATCTGGCAGCTTATCAAAACGTTTAAAGCTTTCAAACAACTGATCAATCGTACCTGTAAATACGCGTCCGCATCCAGCACTAAACAAAGTATCCCCGCAGAATACATGTTTTTCTTCATCTTTTTCAAGAATATAAGCAAGGTGGCTTTTAGTATGCCCAGGAACTGCCCAAACTTTGGCAGAGAATCCCCATACGGTTACTGAACTGCCCTCCTTTACAACTTGGTCAGGCTTAATTTCGTGATCAGATCCAGCAACAACATGAGTCATGGGATAAAACTCACGTAGCTCAGCCACGCCCCCAATATGATCCGCATGATGATGGGTAATCCAAATGGCCGTTAATTCTAAATCGTAGTCATCTAGATATTTGGCAACTGGCTCGGCTTGACCTGGATCGATAACAATCGCTTGTTTATTGGAATCATTGACCAATGCCCAGATGTAATTATCTTCAAACGCTTTAATGGGCGTAATAATGATGCTCATAGAGTATCCTATTAATTTATAACCTTTATACGTAGTTAATGTTCAGATCAATTATTTTAAGACCAGAGATTTTAGCATATGCAAGAATTTAAGTAGTTGCTTAAAACTTCTAAAGGGTTAAGTATTCTAATTACCTATTTACCTAACACGGTTTATAAATGTCTATTTATAACAAACACTATATATAGTAAAAACGCTTATGAACAAGCCCGCTTTATAATTAATACGCTTTATAATTGGTACTCTAAATAATTAATATGCTTTAAAACAAACACACTTTACAGCAAACTCTATTAATTTAAATAATTTTCTATTTTCTTCTCAGCAGTTTTATCTATCCACCAATAATCCAAACCTATAGCATTGTCTGGTAACTTATCCATATGACGATACTTATCCCAATAGGCAACTCGGGTTAGCGTTGTACCGTACATTGGTACCATGAAATAGCCACCACGTAGCAACCTATCTAACACTTTGGTATAAAGCACGATCTCATCACGGCTGTCGGCATAAGTGAGCTTAGCTATAATAATATCTATGGCTTCATTTTTAATACCGCTATAATTACGGTTTCCTTGTTCGTCTGCTGCCGCACTACCCCACAAATAGCTTTGTTCACTACCTGGTGACAAACTTTGCGGGAAGCTACTCATAATCATATCATAATCAAAACGCCGCAAGCGCTCTAAGTACTGAGGCATATCAACTAATCTTAATGAGGCATCAAATCCCAGTCTTTTTAAATTGCGAATATAGGGTAACAGAACGCGGCTCATGTTACTGTCGGTCATAAGTATTTCTAATTTGGCAGTCGTGCCATTAGGCTGATAAAGCTTCATGTTTTCATAATAAAAGCCTGCGTCTAGTAACTTTGCGCGTGCTTCTAGTAATGCCTTTCTGTGATAGCCTTTACCATCTGACTCCTCCAGTTGCCAGTCATTTAAAACCGCTTGTTTTTGAAATTTGTTAAGCTTTGGCAGTAGCGGTTTAAGCACGGCATACTCTGAATCACTCGGTTTACCTGTTGCTGCCAGTTCTGAACCATGAAAATAACTTTGTAAGCGCTCGTATTGACCGTAAAATAAAGTCTTATTCATCAGCTCAAAATCTAGAGCTTTAGTTAACGCTTGACGCACTCGAATATCTTTAAATATATCTCGGCGTAAATTCATAACAATGCCCTGCATTACAACAGGGTTCATGGAGGCTATCTCTTCTTTTTTAATAAGCCCAGCTTTAGCAGCTGGGAAATCATAGGCCGTTACCCATCTTCTGGCAGAATTCTCCTCACGAAAGGTATATTGACCGACCTTGAATCCTTCAAGTGCGGTCTCATTTCCTCCATAATAAATGTATTTGATGATATCGAAGTTAAAACGACCTATATTTGCCATCACTTGATTGCCCCAATAGTTGGGGTCGCGCTTATAAACCACACTTTGACCTTCGTTGATACGCTCAAGCTGATAAGGCCCACTTCCCATCAATGGTGTTAATGATAAAGTTTCAAAGTCTTGATCGACTGACGCCTTTTTAAAAACTGGAAATTGACCCACTGTCAGTAAAACTTCTTTATTATCATCATTTTTAAAGTTAAATTTTACTCGGTGCTCATCAAGCGATTCTACGCTATCAATAGCAGATAGATAACTTCTAACTTGCATCAGCCCTTTATTCAATAAAGCATCAAAGGTTGCTTCAACATCTTGTGCAGTAACAGGAGAACCATCCCAAAATTTGGCTTTAGGATGTATATGATATACCACCCAGCTTGTATCCTCAGGATCATAAGTAACCTTTTGAGCAAGCTGCGGGTACATCACAAAAGACTCATCTAATGAGCCAGTCATGAGCGTATCGTATAAGTATTCGGTACCACGCATGGCGATGCCCGTCGTCATCCACGGATTTGCACTATTAAACGTACCAAATGCACTTCGAGATAACGTCCCACCCTTTGGCGCTAAAGGGTTGGCATAAGGAAGATGTGGCGCAGTAACATATTGCGCCTCACTATTATGTGCTAACGCTTCAACCGTAATCGGTTCAGCACTCGATGGCGCTGCAAACAAAGTCACTGCACTCAGGACAGCACATATCAAAACTTTGTTTGAGAACCAATCAATTTTTTTAATTCTCACTAAATGCTCCAAAAACGGGGGGAGGTCATTCTAATCTCAATTGATCTTAATAGCTCAGCATCATAAGATTATTAAGAATGCTTTTTAGCAAATTTAATCATGAAATCACATAGTGCTTCTACTGACTCAAGGCTTACAGCATTATAAAGGCTTGCACGCATGCCACCCACATCTCTATGACCTTTGAGATTCAATAAATTATTGGAAGCTGCTTCTTGTAGAAATAGCGCATCAAGTTCACTATTTTGAAGCTGGAAAGGAATGTTCATAATTGAACGATACCTAGTATCTACCTTGTTGATATAAAAATCATGATTGTCAATGGTGTGATAAAGAAGCTTTGATTTTTCACGATTAATTTGGGCCATTGCTTCCAAACCGCCTTGTTCTTCGAGCCACTTAAATACAAGCCCTGCTAGATACCACGAATAAGTGGCTGGCGTATTGAGCATGGAGTCTTTATTAGCTTGGTTCTCATAATCTAATAAGGCAGGACACCAGTCGCTAGCTTGACCTATTAAATCTTCTCGAACAATCACGATAACTAAACCCGCAGGACCAATATTTTTTTGCGCCCCTGAATAAATAAGCCCAAACTTTGAAACATCAACAGGTTCAGATAAAATACAAGAAGACATATCGGCTACTAAAGGCGCACTCACATTGGGTGGATCAAAAATTTGAACGCCGTGAATCGTTTCGTTAGCGCAGTAGTGAAAATATTGAGCATTATTACTTAATTTCCAGTCTTGAGTATCTGGTACAGTAGTATAGTTACTGTCTTTGCTGCTGGCCACTTCATTCACTTGCCCAAGTCCCAACGCACTATAGCGTTTAGCTTCTTTTATGGCTTTTATTGACCACGGACCTGTCGTCAAATAATCAGCGTAGCCATCACCCCATTTGCCTTGCATTAAATTGAGTGGAATCGCAGAGAACTGAAGCGTCGCTCCACCTTGCAAAAACAAAACCTTATAGTTATCGGGTATCTGCATCAACCGGCGCAAGCTCTGTTCAGCTTGTTCAGCTACCTCAACATACTCTTTACTTCGATGGCTCATCTCCATAATTGACACACCTTTACCGTGCCAATCTATAAGTTCATTTTGCGCGGTTAATAACACTTCTGTTGGAAGCGCTGCTGGACCAGCACAAAAATTATGCGCACGTTGAGAGCTTTTTAATGAGCTATCTAATGAGCTGTTAATAGTAGATTTTAGATTTCTCGATTTATCGTTTGTCATATGCTGCTAACTCTATTAAGGTGAAATTATGGTTTAGGGCGTGGCCCTAATAACTGACATTTTAATAAATTATCGTACATTCAAGTTCTAAGCTATGTATTTAACTATTCTAAAGCTATACCATTAAGAGTTAATAAATTGCCAAAACTCTCTTTTATTCTCACCATCCTCAACCATATCTTTAAGGTAAGGACCCTGAGTTATTCCTTCAATTTCAATACAATCAGGTAGCGCAGTCGCTGCTATTACCTTATTATTATCAGTTTGAGCCAGTTTGAAAATAAACCCTGCAACACTTGCGTTGGCCGCTTCTTTATCAGTAATACCTTCACAAATTGGGAATTTTTGACTCTGTTGAGTGACAGACAGTGAAGACGTTATATTCTCCCATAATTGCGACAACTGAGTTTCTCTTATTTCAGCATTATCAGCCAATATGATAATGCCTTTATAATTGACACCAACAACCTCAAAAGGTGCCACTTGTGACAAACTCATTTCTTCTACAAACGGTGCCACCGAAGTGCGTGAAACAGGGGTGTCAAAGGTTTTAGGAGCATCAAGGGTATCAGTTGTATCTATTGATCTAAGCGTTAGACTTTGAGAATCAGTTTTATCCGTAACTTCTTGAGAAGAAACAGGATTTAATATAGGCGAGCTTGTTATGCTTGAGTGATGATCACTTTCTGAGTTAGTCTCTGTAGCTATTTGGTTAGAATATAGGTTTGGTTGAGTAGGCTTTTCATCCGTAGCGCTATCTAAATTAGGAGCGCTAGAATTATAATGGTTTGCTATCAGAGCATCTGATAGCTGTGCATCTGTTGGCTGTGCATCTGATAACTGAGCATCTAATGGCTGAAAATCCGAAATAAGTGAATCTACATCAACAAATTGCGTAGTTGAGGTAGTACTCGCCCAAACATCAATGCCCATCAATACCAATATGTGGCGTTGTTGAGCAATTAATGGCGATATGCGAGCGCCATGAGCATCGTCATGGTGATACTCATTTTTAGTAACTATATCTTTAGTATATTCAGTTATCGTCATAGGGTTGGCAAGCGTTTTGGCTAACAGTTATTAATAGTTGTATTTAAGATATAGTCAGCGAAATACTAAACGGTTACGATGTTAACCTTGCTCGCCCTACTATAGTAGTACTTGCACTCGGTTGATTGGTAACCATTTTAGATTTCATTGTCTATTGATGCACTATCTATTAGATATACTTTTTTAGTTTAACAAATTTGATTGGATTAAACGATATAAACGATGTCATTTATAGTTTAGGTTAAAGTAAGCACATATTGAACTGGTTATGGTTTAAACATGTACCGATTGAAGGACTTATTAAAAAGACCAAGTTCAATTCAAATTGAGCTTGGTCTTCTTCTTTAGTGAGACTAATAAAACAAAACTAGGGCGAGTCTTTAAGTGGATTATGTGGCTAAAAATGAAGACACGCCCTCGCATTAGTTCAATATTATTGAGCCTCAGCAGTGGCTACGTTTTTATCCCATATCTTAGGATATTTATAGCCAGGGAATGTTGCATGCGCATACGCTTTAAATTTATCAGAGTTGTAGGCATCAGTGACATCTTTTAACCACTTAGCATCTTTATCCTCCGCTTTAACTGCTGACCAATTGACATACGCGAAGCTTTTTTCTTGGAATAGCGCATCGGTTAGATCAATACCCGCGTCGGTCGCATAGTTACCATTGATGACAGCAAAGTCTACTTCATCACGAGCTCGCGGTAATTGGGCTGCTTCAAGCTCTATGATATCGATATTTAGGGGATTGGTAGCAATATCAGATTTTGAAGCGGTTAGCGGGTCAATATCATCTTTTAAGGTTATCCAGCCCAAATCATCCATCATCACTAACGCACGGGCAAAATTACTCGGATCATTAGGTGCTGACACTGTCATACCTTGATAAGTATCGTCTAAGCTGGATTTTTTACCAGTATATATACCTAAAGGCGCTGTAGGTACTTGGAATACTTCAACCAAATCTAGGTTGTTCTCTGCAGCAAAGGTGTCAAGATAGGGTTTATGTTGAAAAACATTTATGTCTAAATCGCCTTCAGCTAATGCTAAGTTTGGACGCACATAGTCGGTAAATGTAGTCAACTTCACGGTATAGCCCTGAGCCTCAAGATCATCTTTGATTTGAGTACGTACCATATCTGCAAAATCGCCTTCTGTTGTACCAATAACGATGGTTGTTTTTTCTGTATTCACACCATCTACATTGGCCGCTTCTTCGGTAGCATTGTCACTACACCCGATTAATACCATAGCAGACATACCTGCTATTACAGCTGATAAATAGATACGTTTACAAATAGCACTTAACTGCATTTTAAATCCTTAAGTTTATGATTT
Organism: Psychrobacter sp. CX21; assembly: GCF_057396255.1. Classification (NCBI taxonomy): domain Bacteria; kingdom Pseudomonadati; phylum Pseudomonadota; class Gammaproteobacteria; order Moraxellales; family Moraxellaceae; genus Psychrobacter; species Psychrobacter sp. CX21. The sequence goes on from NZ_JBXYJG010000008.1 coordinate 107,110, forward strand.
GATTACTCTAATTTAATATGACGCTATATTAACTTAAAAGTTGCTTATTACCTATGACTAAACTCATGATAATTTTTAACGATCATGTGAGTATTTTTAACTAAAAAATCAAATACTTTTTAACGAGGCCTTTAAATTTAAAGTTAATAAAATCTTTAATTCCGGAATTACTTATTATCGTTTATCAAGACGGGTCGCTAACCAGTTACCGAAGCCTTGAATGCCCACGACCAATAGGGATAGCATTAGAACAATAAAAATCATCACTTCAGTTTGGTAGCGGTAATAACCATATCGGATGGCCAAATCACCCAATCCTCCCCCGCCAATCATGCCAGCCGCTGCTGAAAAAGACAGTAAGCTGATACATAAGATCGTCACGGACAATACAAGCCCTGAACGAGCCTCGGTTAATAGTACTTTAACGATGGTAAAAGGTGTGGCGCCCATTGATTCTGTGGCTTCAATAATACCGCGCGGTACTTCACGCAAGTTTTGCTCAACCAAGCGTGCAAAGTAGAATGAGCCTGCAATGGCCAATACAAAAGACGCAGCGATTGGTCCAATACTGGTACCAATTAATGATTTTGTGAATGGTGTCATTGCAATCATTAAGATTACAAACGGGAATGCGCGCATGAAGTTAGTAATGGCACCTAAAATGTTATATATAGCCTTATTTTCAAGTAACTGTTTGTCGCCTGATAAAAATAAAAATATACCAAACAACCCCCCTATTACCACCCCTGCAAGTGTTGAGATACCCAGCATAATGAACGTATCAATTGTAGCTTGTAAAATCTCTTCTCGAAGCTCCCACAAGCGCCCAGTTGCTTCGTTTAAACTTAATGCAGACATTTATCAATCCTCCACAACCAAACCACGACCGATTTCAGTGTTTGCAATTATTTGATTATCCACAATATCTGCTACTTCCAATAATTTGCCGTCATGCAATAAAGCAGCTCTATGACATAGGCGCCTAATCACGCTCATCTCATGAGTCACAATCACAATAGTTACCCCAAGCTTTTCATTAACTTCCTTAAGCGTACTTAATAATGCCCGGGTCGTTTGAGGATCTAGCGCACTGGTGGGTTCATCAGCCAATAGTACTTTAGGATTCGAAGCAATGGCACGTGCTATACCAACCCGTTGTTTCTGTCCACCAGACAACTGCGCTGGATAATGATTCGCTCTATCTGTTAAATTCACAATCTCCAAACACTGCATGACTCTATCGTAAGTTTGATCTTTAGGGTAGCGGGCTACATTTAAATTAAATGCGACATTTTCAAAGACAGTACGGTTGGACATAAGGTTAAATTGTTGGAAAATCATACCCACATTATGACGTGCTACCCGCAGTTGCTTAGGCGACATATCAGTCAGTACTTTATTATCGATAGTCACCGACCCACCATCTGGCTGTTCAAGTAAATTCATTAAACGCAGTAAGGTAGACTTGCCTGCTCCAGAATATCCCATTAGGCCAAATATCTCACCTTGCCTGATGTTTAATGAGATAGGCTCAACAGCAGTAAACCAATGTTGTTTGCCATCTTTTGTAGTTTGGAATTTTTTATGAACTTGATTTAGAACAATCATATCTGTCATGGCATACACTTTAATCTACACACACTATTTTTTACTACTGTATTTAAATCTGTCAATTGTGTTGATTGAATACAATAGGCCAATTTTGAAACGCAGTAATATAGCATATTAAGCCTTTAATAGCATTAGCTTAGGCTAATAACGTCATTCAGCTTTGGAATATATTTATAGTAAAATCTTAGATGTATAATTATTTTCGCACGTTTTGAGATAGGTAGAGGTAGGAGGGCGCTAATGTATGTAGCTTATACTTGTACTTATACTTTTACTTATACTGATACTGATACTTATGCTTACGCTTATAAGAAGGTGCGGGACTACCGTCTAAATATATTAAGTAATAAACTAAACACTATACTAACTACAATCATAGTCACAATAGGAAAATAGACACGCGTGTTGCCAGATTCGTAGCGTATGTCACCAGGCAGTTTGCCAAACCAAGATAATGCACTAGGGAACATTGTCCATATAATGCCAATCGCTACTAAAAATACGCCTATAATAATTAATATCTTTGGCATTCTAACAACTCCATTTATAATGATTTAGGATTAATGGCTGACAATATGACGAATATAACTACCATGCGGCTAATATAGCTAAAACATAATAAAAGTAATGACAATTATTAATTTTGATTTTTCAAAGTTCTAACTGTTTTAGACCTATAAAATGCATTCATGCGAATTTAAATATAGCTTAGTGTAACAAATTTAGAAAATACAAACCTGCACGCAATGTTGAGTTTTTGCTAAACTAAGCGCATTAAGGTTTATATAGAATTTTATGCAAACACTTTGAAAAACTGGTTTTAAACCAGTTGTCAATTATTTAAACAACCGTATTAATTACTATAACGACAACAATAACTAAGGATATCTATGAATGTTTTAATTATTGGTTCAGGTGGCCGCGAACATGCATTAGCATGGCAATGTGCTAAAGACACCAATGTCGCCACTGTGTATGTTGCTAACGGCAATGCCGGTACCAATGAAGAATCAAAATGTCAAAATATAGCATTAGATACAAGCGTCCATGACGATGTCATAACCTTTTGTATAGACAATAATGTGGATTTTATCATTGTAGGGCCCGAAGCACCTCTAGTAGCTGGGCTAGTTGATGATTGTAAAAAAGCGAATATTCCAACTTGGGGACCCTCTAAATACTGTGCTCAGCTTGAAGGCTCTAAAACATTTGCTAAAGAATTCATGTTAGCCAATAACATTCCTACTGCTAAATACAAAGGGTTTACCGACATTGAACCTGCAAAAGAATATGTTAACGAAAACGGTGCGCCTATTGTTATCAAAGCAGATGGATTAGCCGCTGGTAAAGGAGTTATTATTGCTGAAACCATAGAACAGGCTCACGAAGCAATCGAAGATATGCTCATAGATAATAAGTTTGGCGACGCAGGTAGCCGAGTAGTCATTGAGCAGTGCTTACAAGGTGAAGAGGCCAGCTTTATATGTATGGTTGATGGTACTAACATCTTACCAATGGCTTCAAGCCAAGATCACAAACGCGCCTTTGAAGACGATAAAGGACCTAATACCGGCGGGATGGGCGCTTACTCGCCAGCTCCAGTGGTAACCAACAAGGTGCACCATAAAGTGATGACGCGGGTGATTAAACCTGTTGTCAAAGCCATGCAAGACGCGGGACATCCTTACACAGGCTTTTTATATGCAGGATTAATGATTGATGAGAACGATGACCCCTACGTTATTGAGTTTAATTGCCGTTTTGGCGATCCAGAAACTCAGCCAATTATGATGCGTTTAAAATCCTCTTTGGTCGAATTAATACAACTGGGTCTTGAAGGTAATCTTCCCTCAGAAGCTGATTGGGATGAGCGAGCCGCATTAGGTATTGTAATGGCTTCAAAAGGCTATCCAGAAACGTCTTCAAAAGGCGATGTTATCACAGGGTTGCCGCCCTTGGATGACAGCGACACTGTAAAGGTATTTCATGCAGGTACCAAAACAGATGGTGATTATATTGTCACTAATGGTGGCCGTGTTCTTTGTATTACTGCGTTAGGTGATACAATTTTAAACGCTCAGCAAACTGCACTTAAAACAACTGCTTCCATACAGTTCGATGGGGCTCATTATCGCCGAGATATAGGTAATAGAGCGTTAGACCGATAGCTATTAAAACCGCCGATAGCTATTAAAACCGCCTATAGCTATCAAAACCGTTAGCCATTTAAACCAATAGCTATTAAATTTAATTTATAGATAAGCTCTTTTTTTTATTAGGCTCTTATATAGTCATCGTTAAACTGATAACATTTAAGCTGCTTATTTAGTTATAAATCTTATAATGGTACGTCTTTTATTTGTACTATTTTAATTAATGCATCTTTTAAATAGACCAGTCTGGTTATTTGAACCGATGCCTTAACCTTTTGTGGTTTAAACATGTCCAATTCGTTACCGACTCAAGATCTTAAAAATCAAGATATCGAATCTAATACCCCGCAGCCCTCTACGTCATCTAATGAAATGGAAAGCTTGAAAACAACTCGTTTGGATAGACGATTATCTATTGCCAAAACATCCTTAAACCTTGGTCGCCGCTGGGCTGGTAATAGTTTTTCAGGTCTGTTTTTAAGTAAAGAGCAAAAAGCTTCAAGAAATGAAGCCTTTATGAAAGAACAGGCCAATTATCTTGCTGATGAGCTTGGTAAGCTTAAAGGTTCAGTTGTCAAAATTGGACAGATGTTGGCATTATATGGCGAGCATTTTTTACACCCTGAAATCACCACTGCCCTACATCGTTTAAATGATAGTACAGCAAGCTTGGCTTGGTCTACCGTTGAGTATACGATAAGACGGCAACTTGGTGATCGTATTAATGACCTTGAAATTTCAAAATACCCAATTGGTACCGCCTCCCTTGCTCAAGTTCACCGTGCCAAGATAAAAGCATCGGGACAAGAAGTGGTGCTAAAAGTACAGTATCCAGGTGTTGCTGATGCTATAGACTCTGACCTGAGCTTATTCAAACAATTACTAAAAGTCACAAACGCGGTACCTCAAACCAAAGCATTAGATGAATGGTTTAATGAAATAAGTGACTTACTAAAAGTTGAAGTAAATTATGAGCTTGAAGCGGCTACTACGAGTCGTTTCTATCACCGCCTAAAGGACGATGAGCGCTATGTTGTTCCTAAGGTATTCGAAGAATATTCTACCGAAAGGCTTTTGTGCTTAAGTTATGAAGAAGGTGTTCCGGTTACGGACGCTAATCTACAAGCATTATCTCAACAACGCCGCGATGTCTTAGGTAAAGCTGCGATTGATATTATGTTGAATGAGATATTTGTATGGGGTGAAATGCAAACTGACCCAAACTTTGGTAACTATTTGATTAGATCAGAACCGGCAGATAAGCCCAATGGAAAAGATGAATTAATTTTATTAGATTTTGGAGCTATGCGCCAGTTTGATGAAAATCTTTTAAAAATAGCGCGAAATTTAATGTTAGCTGGATTTAATTATAATAAAGATCAGATGATTCATGCCATGCAGGGTTATGAGTTTTTTGACAGTATGAGCGCAGAAGTTAAGTCAAATATGGCAGACGTATTTTTATTAGCGACAGAACCCTTTAGATCGCCCAAACTACAATCACAAACTGCCAATGACCTTATAGATGACGAAGGCTATTATCATTGGGCGAATAGTAATTTACACAAACGTTTAATAGAAGCTTCAAGTAACGCGATGCAATCTAGAGAATTCAGCTTACCTCCAAAAGAGTTTATGTTTATAAGCCGTAAGTTTATTGGTGCTTATACCTTTTTAACTGTTCTGGATGCCCGCACTAATACATACGATACCATCAGTAAATTTGTTCCTATCAATACGACGCCACGTTAAATAAAATAATTCTAAGTTATACCACTGTCATAACTTAGAATTATAGTTGATAGTGAAACTGCACATAAAGTTAAAATTGAACGAATATTATTTATTATTAATTTTATTCACTTTTAAAAGAACTAGTTGAATAATATTCATCAAATCTGGTTTTATAATTTTCTGGCTTTTGTATATTAATTTCCCAACACTGCTCACCACGTGCCAAATACTTTATTTCAAAATGAGTGCGTTGACTGTTTTTACTAACTTCGAATTTTTGAACCGGTAATTTCCACATAGTTACAACGCGGTCATAAGCGTTTTCAATATAAGGCTCGATATTACTAGCCAGAATAATTTCGCCATCGGTTTTTAATCTAGATAATAAAAATTCAAAAAATGGCATATTTAGCCATTGCTGATTTGGATTTTTCTGCTCTGGATTAGGATATAGAATAAAGATGGTATCTATCGAGCGTGGCGGAAGAGCATATATGCAATATGGTATGGCGTCTGCATGGACAGGCGTTAGATTATTTAGCTTAACATTGGATGCTGATAATTTTCCGATTTGATTAACAAATGCAGAATATTTATTCTGAGTTCGTTCTATGGCGATGATGTGTTTTTCGGGATTATTTTTAGCAAATTCAATAGCATGCATCCCCTTCCCTGCTCCAATTTCTAATACTATTGGAGTTTTTTTATTATAGTCATTATTTTCAATAACTTTCTTGATAATCTTAGGGACACAAAAATCTCTGGGTGGTCTAAGTTGTTCTGGCTTAAATAAGCGTATATTATTGGTATTCATTTAAACTCGCTTATCGTCTTTATAACTTGCATAATTTATTTATTCGCCTGATTATCTTAATTGTCTTTTTATAAATTCATACTATGATAATTGGACGATTTTATAATTCGTACCCTGGTATTCGAACTATATCATTCCTACAATATCATTTTAACAATGGTATTCAATAAGCTTAAAATATTCAGACAGCCCCTAGTTTGCATACAATTTGTCTAATTTTTTATCACCATTTTCAAATTTAGCTGAATCATTATATAACACAGCGGCGCGATATCTTAAATGAAATCAGTATATTATTACGTTAATGTAGGGTCTATCGAATTTAATAACAGTAGTTAAAGTGATTTGTTGAAATAAATATATTCGAACTTTCTTATTAATAAAGATGATTATTATGAATACACCGAACAATCTATACAAAGCTAATAACATTACCGAATCTATCCACTCAGATCACAAAACCTATCCATGTCCACAATGTAATAAAGAGACTAAATGGCAGAATAACCCTAATAAACCTTTTTGTAGCGATCGCTGCAAATTGATTGATTTTGGCGCTTGGGCCAATGAGGATTATCGTGTGCCTGCCGAAGACTCTCCTTTTTATCAAGATTTGGACTAATTAAATTTAGAATACTATTAAATACAGGATATGTTGACTAATCCTCTGTTAAATCAATAAACGATTATTCCAATTTGTAGATTAATAACGTACTGAAGTATTTAAACAACCTTTAATAAGCCTTAATATACGCTAATAACTTCTCATTAATTTTAATAACTTTAGGAATTTAAATGTCAGCTTCTCATTCATATATTATGCCTACCTATGCCCCTCAGCCCATCAGCTTTAAAAGAGGTAGTGGTAGCTGGTTATATACTGAAGATGGAACAGCATATCTAGATGCTTTAACAGGGATTGCTGTTTGCGGGTTGGGTCATTGCCATCCAAAAGTTACCGAAGCAATCACACTGCAAGCGTCAGAACTTGTCCATACCAGTAATTTATTTAGGATAGATTGGCAAGAGAAGGCTGCTGAATCCTTATGTACTGCTGCAGGAATGGATTCTGTATTTTTTTCCAATAGTGGTGCAGAAGCCAATGAAGCTGCATTAAAAATGGCCCGTTTATATGGTTATAAAAAAGGATATAAGAACCCTAAAGTTATTGTCATGGATAAAGCGTTTCATGGCCGTACATTACTCACGGTGTCAGCGACAGCCAATCCTAAAGCACGTGAAGGTTTTTTTACGTTAGATGCGAGTTTTATCCGAGTACCATTTGGGGACGCCGGTGCATTAAGAAAAGCCGCTAAAGATCATTCTGAAATCACTGCTGTACTACTAGAGCCTATACAGGGAGAAGGCGGACTAAATACTGCTAAAGATGGGTTTGCCTATCTAGATCAAGTTCAACAAATTTGCGATACAAATGAGTGGCTATACATACTTGATGAGATCCAAACCGGTAATGGACGCACAGGAAAGTATTTTGCATTCCAGCACAGTCAAGCGGTACCAGATGTATTAACGACTGCTAAAGGACTGGGCAATGGTTTTCCTGTAGGTGCGTGTATGGTGCAAGGACGTGCTAAAGACTTGTTCCAAGCTGGTAGCCATGGTTCAACCTATGGCGGCACGCCTCTTGGTAGTCGTATTGTATATACGGTATACGATCTATTAAGCCATTCAAATGTTATGGACAATGCTAGGACAGAGGGCGATTTTATTCAGCAAAGCTTATACAATAAGTTAAAATCATTAGGCGTGACTACCCGTGGTACTGGTATGATGATGGGCATAGTGTTACCAAGCCAAACAGACTGTAGTCTAGTTGTAGACTACGCTCGTGATACAGAAAACTTGATAATAAATGTTACTGGCGGTCATGTCGTCAGGCTGCTGCCACCATTAAATATTAGCCGCGAAGAAAGTGAGCAAATTGTTGAAAGACTTACTAGAGTCATTAAACATACAATAAATCCATGAGTCTATGAAAACGCTATTAGAATATCAACGCTAAGATTTATTAACGTCAAAATTCATCAATGCGAATTTATTTCAAGGAAATATAAATAGACTCTTCAAATTGGATTTAATAGGTTGATAATTGACGCAGGGAAAGTTTTAAAAGTTTTTGAGTACTATTTATGCTTTGACCCTCTTCAGTAGCGCGAGCGGATTTAATAGCAGCTTGCGCTTCTTTTTCGCGATATCCCAGACTAATCAATGCGGATTCTACCTCGGCCAGAACCATACCTTCATTAATTATACTAGCGTCATTTACTTTGTCGATATCTGTAAATAAACCATCATCGTTCGCTATATTATCAAATTTACCTTTAAGCTCAATCAATAGCCTTTGGGCAGTTTTCTTACCTATTCCAGGAACTTTAACCAGTGCGCTTTCGTTGTCAGATTCCACATTATATTTAAGCTCGCTAGCAGTCATGGTAGACATCATTGCTAAAGCCATTTTAGCGCCAACGCCATTGATGCGTATTAATTGTCTGAACACATCCCGCTCTGCCATTTTTATAAAACCATATAGCAACTGTGCATCTTCGCGAACGTGTAAATGCGTCCATAGTGCGACATCAGCATCTAACTGTAAATGACAAAAGTCAGGTAATGGTAACTCTATTTCATAGCCAACTCCTGATGCGGTCATAAGACATACTTGAGGGGCAGCGAGTTGACAAATTTTTCCTTCAATTAATCCAATCATTTAAAAGTTTATTCCGTATTTATTATAAGCTAAGTTTAAATGTTTATAACGAAGTTAACATAATCCTAAGTTTTAGAGAATTTTATTCTTATTGTGATTGTCGATATTTCTATGTTGCCTATATTTCTATGCTGCCTATATTTGTAGACTGACTATATTTCTAGACTGACTATATCTCTAAACTGCTTAATAATACCATCATGTATAAACCAAGCTCTAAATAGACTTGACTCTATATTGACATAACTTTATATAAAATCGTGTTAGTCCGAATGATTTTTATATAACTAAATCTTTAGTTAAGTGTTAAATTATTCGAAACCTTTATATAAAAATGAACGATATCAAGATTTATTAAACACTAAAAATCAATATAAATAAAAAAAGGATCCTAAAATTTCAGGACCCTTTTTATTATAAAGTATAATCGACCAATAGTTAAAAATTAAACATTGTTATGATTAGTACTGTTGGTTCTCATCCACTACTTCAACTTCATTATGTGTAGCTCCATCAACAGACTCTGCTACTGCAGTAGCACTGTTGCTAACACCATCAGCAACATTTGAAGCACCTTCGCTTATGGCTTCTCCAGCGTTGATGGCCGCGCCAGTTGCTACAGAGCCAGCTGTTTGAGCGGCATCACCCGCTTCAGCAACAGCACCTTCTGCGGCACTTGCAGTCTTATTAGCAGCATTAGCAATATCGTCGCCTGCACTTTCAGCAGCGGCTTCATGATTATCTTGATCAGCAGCTTCATCAGTTTGCTGGCTACAAGCAGTAAGAGCAAACGTACCAGCTACCATGCTAACAAGAAATAGGTTGCGTATTGACATAATTAATCCTTTGATAATAAATTCATTTAAACATTCGATTGCATTCTAAGTTTAATATATAAATTTTACAAGTACCAATTCGTAATCAAAAAGTTAGTGATTAATTGAATAAATCTGAATAAATCAAAATTAGCTTCTGATAAAATATTTATATGTGTATTAATCTGCATTTATGAGTCTGATTTATCATTTAAACAATCTGGTTCACTCATAGCAGTATAACTTATTCAAGAATCATTAGTTTTTGTATAATTTAGACAAATACTAACACTAATAAAATAATTCTAGAGACTATTGCTTTTTAAAGCAGCCACAGCTGGTAGTGTCTTACCTTCAACGAATTCTAAAAATGCGCCGCCCCCAGTAGACATATAACTTACATCATCCTCCACACCGAACTTATATATCGCGGATAAGGTATCTCCACCGCCAGCAATTGAAAAACCATTACTGTTTTTAACTGCTTCAGATAATAATCGAGTACCTTCTGCAAATGCGTCTACTTCAAATACGCCGACAGGTCCATTCCATAATATAGTTTTAGCTTTTTCGATTACTTTAAAGATATGATTTGCACAATCAGAAGAGATATCTAAGATCATTTCATCGTCATTTACTTCCGAAATATTACGGTTAAGCGGCGTTGCAGATTTTAAAGACCCTATAAAATCATCAAAATTAATCTCATTCTTATTGGCAACTACTACTTTTTTAGGTAATAAAATTTCAGTTTGATCCATAATATTTTGAGCGGTTTCGATCATATCAGCTTCATATAAAGAGGCGCCAACAGAGTGACCTTTAGCAGCAATAAAGGTATTAGCAATACCACCGCCCACAATTATTTGATCACATATTTCAGCCAAGCTTTTTAATACATCTAATTTAGTTGATACTTTTGAACCACCGACAATAGCTACTAAAGGTTTTTCAGGTTCATTAAGGGCTTTTTGCAAGGCATCCAATTCAGTAGCCAAAAGAGGCCCAGCACAAACGACTTTATTAGCTTTGGCAGCTTGTTGAATGACCCCTTCTGTCGACGCTTGTGCTCTATGTGCAGTACCAAATGCATCCATTACGAACACATCACATAGACTGGCGTATAGTTTAGACAAAGCCTCGTTATTACTTTTTTCACCCACATTAAAACGAACATTTTCAAGTAATTTGACTTCTCCAGGTTGAATGTGGACCTCTTGATCTAAATAATCCTTAACTAAGGTAACAGGTTGGTCTAATTTATCAGATAGGTATTCTGCAACCGGTTTTAACGAAAATTTGTCTTCGTAAACATCTTCTGTTGGACGGCCTAAATGTGAACATACGATAACCGCTGCACCTTTTTGAAGGGCTAGATTTATAGTGGGTAAACTCGATAGTAATCTGGCATCATTTGAAATGAGGCCGTCCCTTAAAGGCACGTTAAGATCTTCACGAATTAAAACAGTTTTACCTTCTAAATCTTGATTTTCCATACGGTTAAAAGTCATATTCTCGCCTACATGTATTGTTATAATAAGTGGATGGTTTGAGCTTAATTATTTTAAAGATTTTAACATATTTATAGGTAGCAATATAAAAGGATAAAGAGTTTTTCATATCAAAAGTATATTATCTCAAAGGTTAGCCAATTACGTTCTGTAAAAGATAAATATGCTATTGAGTGATATTCTTATGCGACAGTATTAAATATTTTACTAACAAAAATACCAATAATTATTTAATATTTAACAAGTTACTATTTTAAGGAGATTTTAAATGAGTATCGATTATGACAAAGTTAAACAACAGTTACTTAAGCTTGAAAAAGAATATCAAGATCGTATTGATAAGATTGAGGATCATATTCATAATCCGCAAGATGAACTGAATGAACATTGGGATGATCAAGCCATATCAATTCGAGAAAATGACATGCGCAAAAGCTTACTTGCTGAAGCGGAGCAAGGTATAATTGATGTGAAAAATGCTTTAAGTAGAATGGAAAATGGTACATATGGTGAATGTACTGTCTGCGGTGATGATATAGAACAAAAACGTCTTGAAGCTGTACCTTATGCGACATTGTGTATGGAACATGCTTCTTAAGTATTCAATATTATAAAAGATTATTAAAAAATATATATCAATAAATAAGAGTGCTGAAATCAGCACTCTTTTTATTATATATGAATCTATAATTTTTATAATTTATGCATCGGTAATCCTCCCAAAAAATAATAACACCTAAAAGTAGAAACTAACTGCTAAAATACTAGCAGGAGATTTCGACATGAAAAAATCAAGATTTACCGACACACAGATTGTTAACATACTCAAACAAGCAGAACAAGGCGTACCCGTCAGTGACATATTACGTGAACACAATATAAGTCAGAGCACCTTCTATAAATGGAGGAGCAAATACGGTGGTATGGATGCCTCACTCATTACCCGTCTTAAAGAATTAGAAGCTGAGAACGCTCGCTTAAAGAAGATGTACGCTGAAGAGCGTCTAAAATCAGACATCTTACAGGATGCCATGTCAAAAAAGTGGTAGCGCCGTCTAGGCGCAAAGAGCTTGCTGAGCATTACATCAAAGCCAGAGCCATTAGCGTACGCTTGGCCTGTCTGATCTTTAACATCAGCATAACCTGCTATTACTATCAGCCAAAGACAGCGGATGATAATGAGCAAATAGCCAAGCTGTTGATTAATCTGACAAACGACCATAAAAACTGGGGCTTTAAGCTATGCTTTCTATACTTAAGAAATGTACTCAGACTACCTTACAACCATAAGCGTGTTTATCGTATCTACCGTGAGCTTGAATTAAACTTAAGAATAAAGCCTAAACGCCGTATTAAGCGAGACAAACCACAAAAGCTTGCTGTACCAACTCATATCAATCAAAGCTGGAGCATGGACTTTATGCACGATGCTTTAACCGATGGTAGAGCCATTAGACTCTTTAACGTCATTGATGACTTTAATCGTGAAGCATTAACCATAGAGGTCGACTTCTCACTACCAGCTCAAAGAGTCATACGCAGTTTAAATCAGCTAATAGAATGCCGTGGCAAACCTGATCAAATCAGGTGTGATAATGGCCCTGAATATATCAGCAATGATTTAAAAGACTGGGCAACTGAGCAAGGTATTGTTATCGAATACATTGAGCCTGGCAATCCTCAGCAAAATGCTTATGTAGAGCGCTTTAATAAAACAGTTCGTTATGATTGGCTTAATCAGGAGTTGTTTAATAGTTTAGAGCAAGTGAGACAGCAGGCTGAGGCTTGGCTCAATCACTATAATAACGAGAGACCCAATATGGGTAATGGTGGCTTTACGCCGATTCAGAAACTTAATATGGCAGCTTAGTTCTACTTATTTAGTGTTTTAAATATGGGGGTATTTCC
>NZ_JBXYJG010000009.1:0-118906 GCF_057396255.1 Psychrobacter sp. CX21
TGTAAATACCCCATCTTTAACACAACATCATCGTAGAATCGTTAAGCCACCTGTCTGTACTGGGCAGGTGTCATATCATCAAGTGAATCATGGGGTCTTTGGGTGTTATAAACCTCAATCCAATCTTCAGTCAGTTGATTGACCTCGTTTAAATTGTTGAAAAGGTAACAATCTAAAACCTCATTGCGATAACTGCGATTAAACCGTTCAATATAAGCATTCTGATAAGGACAACCAGGTTCGATATAGTCAATGTAAATACCGTGAGCCGATGCCCAATCAGTGAATACGTGTGAGGTAAACTCACTACCATTATCCACACGAATTTGCTTAGGGTAACCATGCCACTCGGCTAGCTGATCAAGGTAGCGAATCACTCGAAGTGAGGGGATGCTGGTACCAATATCAATGCCTAATACTTCACGGTTATAATCATCAATCACATTAAAGGTTCGAAAGCGAATATTGTTATGTAGCTTATTGCTCATAAAGTCCATAGACCAAGTATGCCCTAATGCACTTGGCACACTTAGCGGCTGAGGATTGCGTGCTGGCAGTCGCCTTTTAGTCTTACGGCGTAGGTTTAAGTTTAACGCTTTGTAAACACGATGTACGCGCTTGTGATTCCATGAATAGCCAAGTGCTCGCATACGCTTAAAGCACTTTGGAAAACCCCAGCGATTATGCTTGTCAGTAAGCTCATTTAAGACATCAATAATCTCACTGTCATCAGATAGTTTAGGCTTGTAGTAATAAGCAGTTCGACTCATGCAGACCACCTGACAGCTAACCACAATACTAACACCATACTGCGCCTGCAGTTCTTGTGCCCAGACTTTACGTTCATGGACAGGCGCTATAGCTTTTTTATGATTTCTTCCTGCATTTGTGATTTGAGGCTTAAATCAGCATACATCTGTTTAAGCCTACGGTTTTCTTCTTCTAGTTCTTTTAGTCGCTTGACGTCAGAGGCTTCCATACCTCCGTATTTAGACTTCCACTTGTAGTAGGTTGAACTAGCAATACCGTATTTACGGCACAGCTCTTTGGCAGGTATTCCAGCTTCTGCTTCTTTTAAGATTGATACTATTTGGGTTTCAGTCATTCGTTTGCTCATGTTAAAACTCCTTATGGGTATTTTATAAGAAATTCTACGTTTGAGCTGTGTTATTTTAGGGGATAGTTACATTTAATATGCCACTCATGCCCATGATATAACCGCTACCTACTATTAAGACAGTGGCAGCAAGTCCTATTATAAGACCACCGATTAAAGCGCTCCATGGTGTGAAATTTGCTATATCGATCCATGCGGGCATAAACGCTCCTATTCGAACTAAATAGTATATATTAATATATATTATACTTTTATATATTATAGAACATACCATTTCAAATAAATAGTCATTTTAACTAGGCGCTGTACAAAAACGCTCATACAATACTCTCATCACAGCCAATGCGTCGTCACTTGCGATGCTATAGTAAATTTGTCTGCCCTCCCGGCGTGTATTAACTAAGCCGTTTTCTCTCAAAACACCTAATTGCTGAGACAAACTCGGCTGTTTGATACCTGTAGATATTTCTAAATCTTGAACACAAGCTTCAGATTCAACCAAACTACACAGTAATAATAAACGATTGGAGTGCGAAAGGGATTTAAGTAATTGAGAGACTTTAGAGGCAGATTCTTTAAGCCCACTTAGTTCTACCTGGTCAACTCTTTGTAATGTGTCAGTCATTATTTGGCCTTCATTTGTGTCAGTCATTATTTGGCCTTCATTATTGATTTATAAAGTTGTCATCTTCTTGATGCAATATGTTCTCAAGTGTTTTGAATATATCAGACTTTTTGCATATGCGAATAAATACTTTGTTTATTCATTTTAGATATAATAAATGAGTCCGATTGTAATATACTTTAATATCAAACGCTTAGATTTTATTAATTTAAAAAATCAATGATAAAAGTTTATTTGCTTAAATACCTTTATCCTTTAATAGGATTAAATATTTTATAGATTCTATAATCTAATGAAGTACAATTGTGAATCCAACTTATTTAAAGTACAAAGATAAATCATTATTTGATGGAATCAAGAGAGTTACCAAGCTAAATTCCATAGAAAGTATTGAATTAATATTGAGGTTTAAAGTTATATATAATGACGTCGCGATTTAATATATTAGATAAACAAAAAACTATGGTATAGTTAAATCGGTATAATTTTTTTTAAAAATTCAATTAGTTTGGTTATTTCACAGGTCTTATATATCAATAAGGTGCGATAGCTTCCCTACAAAATTTTTTACTCTAATACGACTTCAAAAGTATTGTTATTTAACAATACCAAAACTATTAGTATCTTCAGCATTTAATTGATAGAATAATTTAATGTTTATTGCAAAAAAGATGAGAAACCATTTAATAGCATCTGTACAGAGATTGAGATCAAAATCATCCCCATTAATCTCTCTATGGCTTTTAACCCCCTATTCCCCAATATACTATATAGCTTGGTTGAGAAAAACAGGATTATTGAAGTAACAAACCATGCTAAGAATAGTGCCATCAACGCTTTCGGAATACTCTGAGGATTCTTCTCTGTTAACAATATTAGTGTCGCTAAAATAGATGGACCTGCTATTAATGGAATGGCTAAAGGCACAAGGAAGGGTTCACCATCAATATCATCATCACTCATAACCCCACCTGGCTGTGGGAAGATCATGCGTATTGCAATAATCATCATCACAAGCCCGCCACCAATGGCAACAGCCTCCGTACTTAACCTTAAGGTATGCAGGATACTACCGCCTGCAAATAAAAACAGTACCATCACACCAAGTGCCAGTAAGAGTTCTCTTATAATAATAAATTTACGTCTTTGTTCAGGAACCTTATCTAGGACGCTTAGAAATATGGGAATATTGCCCAAGGGATCCATAATTAAAAATAATGTCAAAGCTGTGGCAAATATCTCCATAAATCCTCAAAAATTAAATGACTAATAAATTATAGATATTGTTTGAGGGCATTATAACTTAAATTTATTTTAGAAAGTTTTTAATGTTTGGGTGATCTAATTTTTGATAGTGTAGATATTAATATTTTAAATCAACCTATTATTATCAAAGTCTGTATTATGAATTTATAGCTATTGAAGATATTACTCGCGCGCTTTCTTTCTCGCTTTTTTATTTAAGTTCCTTCTTGTTTTCATATTTAACTCTTTTTACTGCTAAATTCTAGCTCACATCGTTGTCGGTATTTAATAGGTTTGGGCCAATCGCTTGCAAGCTTAGGTGGTTCTAGGCCCATTGATATCATCTTGACCGATGTAATCCAGCCTGCGTGACTGATGGCTAACACGTTAGGCTCATTGAGCCTTTCACTCACCCATTGATCCGCTCTATTAAAAAGTTGTTGCAAACTTTCACCGTCGTGAGGGGCGAAATTTAAAAAATCATGACACCACCTATCAATTTGGAGTTTATTTATATCAGACCAGTGCTTCCCTTCCCATTCACCAAAATTTATTTCCGCCAACCTTGAATCTTCATGGCATTCAAAACCTCTTTTTTCAAGCATTTCACCAACTTTTTTCGAGCGATCCAAATGGCTAACCCATACGACTTTAGGAAGCTGGTGCTTCTTTACAAAGCTATGTATCTGGTTGGCAAGTCTTTTAATTTTTCTTGAGTCGACACTTATATTAGTCTGACCGTAACAAACGCCAATTTTATATTTAGGCTTGGAATGCCGCCAGACATATAACCTCATGCTTAACTCTCTTTTTATCATCTAACTGCGCGATAGTTTAAAAGCGGTTTACTCTTTAAATATGGTTACTTTAATTAGATCATAAACACTGGTTTATTAAATATTTGCAGCAAGCCCTAGATAAATAGCTATTTCAACTACCTGCTGGGTAGCGCCTAATCCGTCACCCGTATACCCTGTCAGTCGTCTCTTCAATAATTTATACATATAATACGTCACTATAATCGCCATCAGTGCAGCCAATGTCCACTGTGCAATATGGATTTGGTGCCATAATTCGGGTAAGCCTAAGTACATAATTAATATTAAAAGAACCAGCCATAAAGTACTAGCCAACCATTGAACAGGCGACATTTGTTGAGCCATAGGTTTTGCTTTTGCGTGATCAATATCACCGCCGTAAGGCAATAATACGATAAGACTCGTACACAATAGTCTTGATGCGGTGTGCGCAACAATTAGAACTACAAGTGCGGATGATAATGGCATTGATGCCAATAATAGGATTTTAAGTAATATCACACTTATTAGCCCCAGCGTGCCATAAGTGCCTATACGCGAGTCTTTCATAATAGTTAACGTACGCTCACGGGTTAATCCGCCGCCTAACCCATCACAAGTATCTGCTAACCCATCCTCATGAAATGCACCCGTAAGTTTGATGCCAAAAAGCGTACTTAATGCAGCGCTGACAATGGGTGAAAACAAGTAACTTGTCAGCCAGTAAATCAATGCACATAATACTCCTACCAGCAAACCCACCCCTGGAAAGTGTCGGCTACTTTGATGTAGCCATTCAGGTTGATATTTATTAAAGCTAATGGGTATGCGTGTCAGAAACTGAAGCGCTACGAGATACAGTTGCCATTCATATTTGATAGCTTTTATTAAAAAAGAATGTTGGCGCTTCGATAGATTGTCTTTTGACATATCACTCTTTCATATACGGTTATTAATTATTTATTTATGGTTCTTTATTTTAAGTTTTATTCAATTAGATAAAGTAAATCATTGTTGTTCACTGATGCCCGCATCTTCAAAGCTTGCCATTTCATTAATTATTGCACAGGCAGACTTTAATAAAGGATAAGCCAAAGCGGCTCCGCTTCCCTCTCCCAATCGCATATCAAAGTCCAATAATGGCTGAGCATTTAATAGCTTAAGTAAATAACGATGACCAGGCTCTACAGAATGGTGTGCAAATACGGCATAATTTTTAACACCAGATGCTATTTGCTCAGCAGCTAACAAAGCACAGCTACTTATAAATCCATCAATTAATAAAACCTTTCTATCACTCGCAGCCTGTATAAAAGCGCCTGCCATCATAGCTATCTCAAGACCGCCAACTGAGGCTAGAATATCAAGAGGCTGCGTAACTTGAGTATGCCGTGCTAAGACTTGAGTTAAGACTTTTTGTTTGCGGCTGAGTCCCGCATCATCCAGCCCCGCTCCTCTACCAATACATTTTTCAATTGGAAAACCGCCTATTTTTGCAAGCAGCAAGCTCGCTGACGAGGTATTACCTATACCCATCTCCCCTGCAATAAATAACTCCCCGTCAAGCTGCTTAGCAATGTCCATACCTGAATGAAGTGATTGAATACATTCTGCATGTGTCATAGCAGGTTCAATAAGCGCATCACGGCTACCTAACCTCACTTTGTAATTTAAAAGACTAGGATGGTCTAACACATTATATTCTGAGAAATCTACTGAAACGCCTGCATCGATAACTTTCAGATCGATATCGTGTTGACGCGCCAACACATTAATTGCCGCACCACCGTTTAGAAAATTTAGCACCATTTGTGCAGTGACTTCACTTGGATAGGCTGAGATGCCGTGTTTAACCAAACCATGATCTGCTGCAAACACTCGAATATGTGCATTATCGACGCTAAGCGTCACGCTATCTTGAATCAGCCCTATTTTTAAAGCGAGTGATTCGAGTTTACCTAATGAACCAATCGGTTTGGTTTTCTTGTCTAATATACGCTGCAATTCATTTTGCAGTGGAAGATTGTCGATAGGAGCAATATTGGGTAAAGTTAACGTAGTCAATTTGAATTTTCCTAAATTTTAGTCTAATAAACCATCTGATTTGAAGTATGAAGACAACTGAAGGTTACGTTTCATTTAAGCTAAATATGCTAAAGTGGTCTAGTGATCTAGTCATATTTATAAACATTTAAACCCTATTTGAACAGGTAAGTTATGTCTGATGATAATACAACTATAACTCAAAGTAATAATACTCATTGCGTACAGCGCCAACTAAATGGTTCGGCATTTGTTCCAAAAATCATATTTTTTGATATTGATGATACGCTGAGCCGCGATGGGATTATAGCACCCCATAATAAAAAAACTTTGGAAGCATTGGCTCAAACTGATATCAAGCTGGTTATCGCTACAGGCCGAGCAAAATCGATGTTACCCAAAGACATTTTAGGTCTATTAGAATCTGACGTATTTGATGCCATTATATGTATGAATGGTCAATATAGTTTTAATAACCAGGGGTTAATTAGTCACTATCCACTTACGTTAAAACAGGCCTATAAAATAAATGAGCTATGTAATAGCCGTCATTTTATTCACAAATTTGACTCAGCTGAGCACGTGGTATGGTCACATGCCAATGAACGTATCCGCGAATTTATCGAGCAACACCCAAGCTCATTTGTAGATCCTGACTATTTTAAAAATAATACGGTCTATCAGTGTTCTGTTTTCTTTTTTGATGAAACCAGTAAGATGCAAGATGTGGATTTTGCTAAAGACGGTTTAAAGCTTGTATATTGGCACAGCGTTGGCGGCGATATTCTTCCTAGTGACGCATCAAAAGCACGCGGCGTGCATGATATATGCCAGCATTTTAACATTGGGGTTGATGAATCTATGGCAATAGGTGATGGATTTAATGATATGGAAATGTTCGATACGGTCGGTTATGCTGTCGCGATGGGGGATGGCCAACCTGCCTTACAGGAACGTGCAGATTTTATTACAGGCAGTATCGAAGCGTTTGGATTGCAAACGGTTTTGGATCCATTACTAGAGCCTTTTAATCAAACATAAGCTCTAGCGGAATCGTTTTTAAATAAAGCGTTTATGTAAAACTATAGACCTGCTTTCAGACTGGCGACGATGAACTGATCTAAATCACCATCGAGTACCGCCCCCGTATTGAAAGTTTCCACCCCTGTACGTAAGTCTTTAATACGCGAATCATCCAAAACGTATGAACGAATTTGACTTCCCCAGCCCACATCCGATTTGTTGTCTTCAACAGCTTGCTGCTTTTCCATGCGTTTTTGCATTTCAAGCTCATACAGTTTGGCCCGGAGCATCTTCATGGCAGTGGCTTTGTTACCATGTTGGCTACGTTCATTTTGGCACTGTACAACGGTATTTGTAGGCTCATGCGTAATACGCACTGCTGAATCTGTTGTGTTGACATGCTGACCACCCGCGCCGCTCGATCGATACGTATCAATACGCAGATCGGCAGGATTGATATCAATTTCGATATCATCATCAATTTCTGGTGAAATAAATACCGCTGCAAATGAGGTATGACGTCCATTATTACTATCAAAAGGTGACTTACGAACCAAACGGTGAACCCCCGTCTCACTACGTAGCCAACCAAATGCATAATCTCCTGTGACTTTAAACGATGCAGATTTAATACCTGCAACACTGCCAGCAGACTCTTCAATAATTTCAACTTTAAATCCGTGTGAATCACACCAGCGTGTATACATTCGTAGTAGCATCTCTGCCCAGTCTTGAGCTTCTGTACCACCGCTGCCTGATTGAATGTCGACGAAACAATTATTGGTATCCATCTCGCCATCGAACATACGTTTGAATTCTAAGTCATCTACTTGAGATTGAGCAGTATTTAGCTCGCTTTGAACGTCCGTCAGTAAACCCTCGTCATCCGCTTCGATAGCTAACTCTAGCATAGCAGACGCATCTTCTAAGGTGGCTTCTAATCCTGTAATGGTATCGATAACCCCATCTAATTGACTTTTCTCTTTACTCATTTTGGTGGCACGCTCGGGATTATTCCAAAGTTCTGGTGATTCCATCTCGAGGTTCACTTCTTCTAAGCGTTCGACCTTTTCATCGAAGTCAAAGATACCTCCGTAAATCCTTTGCTCGTTCGGTTAGGTCTTTAATTTGTTCTTGATATTGATTGGTTTCCATAACTATTCCAAAGTTCAGGGTTTTGTATTTATTCAATGTTTAATTAAAGTTTTGAAGCATTCTAAATCATGACATTACCTGATATGCCATCGTTTAAATAACATATCAATAGCGTAAAGAGTAAATACGATACTTTTTATTAGTTAAGTAAGTATTTGATTAAGTTTAGCTAAATAAGCTAGGTTTTTATCAGAAATTTTATTTGGTATAACGGGGTTAGCATTGATTGCTTTTTCTAAATTTATTAATGACGACATACTGCTTAGGCTATTATTTAAATAGACCAATCTTCTACTGCCCAGCGATGAGCCAGTGCATGCGCATGTAATACATCGTCAGGTGTAATCGCAATGGCAACATCTGCCCATTCAAGTAAAGGTAAATCATTTTTTGAATCCGAATAAGCGTACGTTTTGGTGTATTCAATACCATCTTGCTTGCGCATATTGAGCCATTTGTCTAGATGATATAGCTTACCTTCTTTAAAATTAGGCTTGTCAGTTAATTTTCCAGTATACCGATTATCTTTAACCTCAAGCGGAGTCGCCAAAATATTAGCCGCTTTAATACCAAACTTCGCAGCGATGGCAGACACTACAAAATCATTGGTGGCAGAAATTATGACCACATCATGTCCTGCATCAATATGATGTTTGATGGCATCAATAGCTTTTGGACGTATGTGCGGTTCAATCTCAGTTTTAATATAGTCTTCGCGTATCTTTAGCAGTCTATCCATCGGTAAAGTGGTTAAAAACTCTGCGACAAACTCGTTATATTCGGTAGCGTCTAAAGTGCCTTCTATATACTGCTCATAAAATCGCTGATTCGCTGTCCGATATTGCGCCTCATCCACCAGTCCTTTCTTAACGATATATTCGCCCCATAAATAATCACTGTCTACATCAAGCAAAGTGTGATCCAGATCAAATAGAGCCAGTTCATTGATGGTGTAATTATTTGAGTTAGCAGACTGACTATTCATAAAACGCCTTATTTTAATTTATACCTAGTTAGTTGTTCCAATATATTGCTGTGTTAATTACTGTATTAATTAATGTGTTAAGAAACTGAGTTGTGTTTAACCTTCCGTGTTTACAGTTGTTATAAGTAGATAAGAGGTATGAATAAGTGATTGATGTAAATCAAATTAACACTTAATTAATCTGGCAGCTCTACCTCTTTTAATTCAGTTTTAAACTGCTGGCATTTTTCAGCATAATGCAGTGCAGACATTTTTAGCATCGCCACTTGAGGATCAGTGAGAGTTTTTACAACTTTTGCCGGCGCTCCCATGACTAATGAGTTATCCGGAATCTCTTTACCTTCTGTCACAAGTGCCTTTGCTCCGATAATACAGTTCTTACCTATCTTCGCGTTGTTTAGCACCACCGCACCAATACCGATAAGACTATTATTTCCCACCGTACATCCATGTAGCATAGCCAGATGACCAATGGTAACGTGATTTCCAATATTTACTTCGACGCCTACGTCAGTATGTATCACTGCGTTTTCTTGAACATTGGAATAGTCCCCAATATGAATGCGCTGGTTGTCCCCACGGATCACGGCACCAAACCAGACACTGGCTTTATGCCCTAAGTACACATCACCTATTACTTGGGCATTGTTAGCCACCCATCCATTAAATGGAGTTGCAAATTTAGGTTTTTTGTCCATAAATTGATAAATCATTTTAAATATCCTTATTTAAATTTAATTGTTGTTTTAAAACGCAGAGTAACTTTTTAGCTGATTAACTAGGGGCTGTATAGAATTGAATAATTGAACTGGCAGAGGCTATTTTTTAGGCAATATGCAGGGTAATTTTCAAAGCTGAGTCGTTCTAAGTTAGAACCCTTAATTATTGAATGTCACAATATATTGGCAAAAATAGACCTGCCCTCTCAAGCACAGCTCTCGGCTTTCGAACGGGCAAATCAGTGCTTTGCTCAAGAACCGTTCTCAAGGCTGATGCTAAAATTACCCCAAACATTGTTGTAAAACTAGCTAAGGTCCAATACGCTTCGGGCATTATCGTCGATTAACGCCTAGCTTGGAACACAGCTTGGATTAGTTGGTAACTATCAGCAGTCCTAATTAAGCAATTCTATACAGCCCCTAATAACGTATTCAAATATAGAAGCCTTACTTATTATAGAAGCCTTACTTATGATAGCTATCAAAACTCGTACGGACGCCTAATTCTATAAAAACAAAACGAATAAAGTGGCTATTATAAATTGATAATCGATATGACACAGCAACCTTTTATATTAACTTAATTTATTTGTCAGTATAGGTCATGATATCATCTGCATCATTATTATTCGTTTAGGATTCTATTAAATGTTTAATAAACCCTATAACGACACTAAAGCGTTATCATAAACTGATTCACGTTTAGTATCAAAAATTGTCATATCATTCCTATCTAAAATTCCTTATTTACTGGACATTCTATGCGTCACTTTTTATTTGATATTATTTTTACAATTGTTTGTCTAATTGCCGCTGCTTGGTGGGGGTTTTCGCATGGTGGTGTAACCACGATGTTTTCAGCATTAGCGGTAACAGCCATACTGGCAGTTATGGAGATCTCATTATCATTTGATAATGCCGTAGTGAATGCGTCCATTCTAAAAGGCTGGAATGAGTTTTGGAAAAAGATATTCTTAACGGTAGGTATTTTAGTTGCAGTATTCGGTATGCGCTTGGTATTCCCTATCGTTATTGTGGCGGTGACTGCTAACCTTGGATTCATTGAGGTCATTCAGCTAGCACTCAATGATCCAGCACAATATGCCACTCATCTAAACGCCCATCATGCTGAAATTTCAGCGTTTGGAGGTATGTTTTTATTATTGGTATTTTTAACCTTTATTTTCGGTGACAAAGAGGTGGAATGGTTTTCGTGGCTGGAAAGTAAATTAAACCGCTTTAGTAAGGTGGATGCCATGAGTACCTTTGTTGCCATCGTGGTATTAATGATTTCATTATCGTGGGTTGAGGAAGCCAAACAATCAGTTATTTTGACTGCTGGTATATGGGGTATATTGGTTTACTTAGGCGTCAATGTACTTTCAACTTTGCTAGAGGGTAAAGAGGATAGCGACGAGGATGACGTCGTTGTTGACGTGAATGGTAATGTGGTCACAAATACAGCTGGCGTCTCAACGACAATTTTAAAAGGAGGCGTCGCTGGATTTATCTATTTAGAAGTATTAGACGCCTCATTTAGTTTTGATGGTGTGATTGGTGCATTCGCTATTACCAACGACGTGATTATTATTATGTTAGGTTTGGCAATCGGTGCTATGTTTGTTCGTTCCATGACTATCTTTTTAGTAGATAAGGGAACATTAAGTGAATTTATTTATCTTGAACATGGCGCACACTATGCTATCGGTGCTTTATCAGTAATCATGTTGGTGTCCATGAAATATCATGTTCCTGAGTTAATTACTGGTCTTATTGGTGTCGCCTTTATTGGATTGTCCTTATTTAATTCTATCCAATATAAAAGACGTCATGAACACACTTAGCCCTCAAGGACAAACAAAACTCGAAGCGATTTAAATATATAAAACCCTTTAAACTTAGACCCTATAGGAACCTCTTGATGCTAAACCGACATCTTCGTGCAACTTTGTACATAGGCAGCGGTATTATGCTCGCTACCCATTCAGCAACAGCTGGCAGCTCGGATATCGAAACCGCAGGCGATATAATTATGGTAGCAATTCCAGCATATGCTTATGGCACTGCGCATTATATGGATGATAAAGAAGGAAGAATGCAGCTATATAAAGGGTTTGGTACTAATGTCGCTGCAACTTATGCCCTAAAAGAAGTTGTCAATAAACAAAGACCGGATAAAAGTGATGATGATTCTTTTCCATCAGGTCATACCTCAATAGCATTTCAAGGTGCCAGTTTTGTACACAAGCGATATGGGTTTAAGCAAAGCTTACCTGCTTATGTAGGCGCTGCTTTTGTTGGTTATAGCCGTATTGAAGCGGACAAACATGACACCTCTGATGTTTTAGCTGGTGCAGCTTTAGGGGTTGCCAGTAGTCTATTCTTTACCAAAAGCTATACTGAGGACAAACTACATATTAGTGCCAATGTTGCCCCCGATAATTATCTAATAACTCTTAATTACCACTTTTAATTTATAACAATGCACTCATATAGTGATACAAGATATATATGGGTTTTCTATCTGACTATAATCATATTTATATTAAGATTTCATGAAGTTTAGACTAAAATGTCTTTTACTAAAAAGACTTATGTCGTTTTAATATTTTTTTTAGGATTCAGTAGCCATTTACTGTTAGGTTTTGTATAATATGCAAAATCTGTACCTAAGCGAGTAGAAATGACACAGTTAACAGCGCTCACTAATATCATACCTTTTAGTGATTTCGTTGTTTTCTGTTGTTAAGCTACTCGCTTTTTTGTGGCCAAATTTTGCAAAAATCACATTTTAATTTATAAACATATCATCCAATTGATAGGCTTAATCTATCCAAACTGCTTTTATAAGAATGGGTTTAAACCTAGTATCATATCCATCAGCATCATTTCTATCAGCATTAGTTCTATCATTTGGAACAGATTACATATTTATTGCAGCAGCAAACCGTCATTTTTTCCAAATATCAGGTCATGATAATCACGAATTACAAGGGTAGTCATATGGGCGTACAACAAGACACAACTTATCTCAATCAAACCGAAGCTGTTTTGGCATTAGAAGACGGTAGTATCTTCCGCGGCATCTCTATAGGTGCTAAAGGTCATCGCATCGGTGAAGTCGTATTTAATACCTCTATGACAGGGTATCAAGAAATACTTACTGACCCTAGTTATGCCAAACAAATCGTTACCCTAACCTACCCGCATATTGGCAATACCGGTACTAATACAGAGGATGCTGAATCAGGAAACATTGATTGCACCTCACCAGATGGCCATCAAGTATGGGCAGAAGGGTTAATTATTCGTGACGCCACCATGACCACCTCAAATTTTCGTAATTCTGAAAGCTTGTCAGATTATCTTGAACGTCAGCAAACCGTCGCCATTGCCGAGATTGATACCCGCAAATTGACTCGCTTATTACGTGAAAAAGGCGCGCAAAATGGCTGTATTTTAACGGCCAGTAACGACGATACCCTAACCGATGTCGACATAGAAAAAGCTTTAGAGCTTGCCAGAGGTTTTGAAGGTCTTAAAGGTATGGACTTAGCACAGTGGTCTTGCCATCCGGAAGGGTTTGAGTGGACGGCAGGAACGTGGGAATTAGCAGACCGCGGTGTGCATGGGGTCACAAAAAGTGAAACCGGTGGCTACTATAAGCAATTAGGCAAGCATATTGAGCATAAATATGATGTGGTTGCTTATGACTTTGGTACCAAAACCAATATCTTACGTATGCTGGTGGATATCGGCTGTAAAGTAACGGTTGTTCCAGCGACAACGCCTATTGAAGATGTTTTAGCGATGAATCCAGATGGTATTTTTTTATCGAATGGCCCTGGAGACCCTGCTGCGTGTGGTTACGCTATTGACGCTGTTCGTCATATAATTGAAGAAACCAACATACCAACTTTTGGCATATGTTTAGGGCATCAGTTAGTAGGATTAGCATGCGGCGCAGATACTTTGAAAATGAAAACAGGACATCATGGTGCCAACCATCCTGTTCAAGATTTGGCGACTCAAAAAGTCTTGATTACCAGCCAAAACCATGGCTTTGCTATTGATGAAAGTACTCTACCAGATCATGTTAAACCAACGCATCGTTCGCTATTTGATGGTACGAACCAAGGTATTGAATTAAGCAACAAGCCTGTCTTTAGCTTCCAAGGTCATCCTGAAGCTAGCCCTGGACCGCAAGATGCTGCCCTTTTATTTAAGAAATTTGCAGAAATGTTGAATGCATATAAACAAAGCTAACGGACATTTTAATCTTACCTATATTCTTAAATCGCTCAAATATATACCATTTATAAAAAGAGAAACTTATGCCAAAACGTACCGACATTAAAAGCATTCTTATTATCGGCGCAGGTCCCATCGTTATTGGGCAAGCGTGTGAGTTTGATTATTCAGGCGCTCAAGCATGTAAAGCCTTACGTGAAGAGGGCTACCGTGTTATATTAGTTAACTCTAACCCCGCCACCATTATGACTGATCCTGTCATGGCAGATGCAACATACATTGAGCCTATCACGTGGCAAACCGTTGAACAGATTATTGAAAAAGAACGTCCTGATGCTATCTTGCCTACTATGGGCGGTCAAACTGCGCTTAATTGCGCTCTAGATTTAGACAAAAACGGTGTCTTAGAAAAACATAACGTTGAGCTTATCGGCGCAACCAAAGAAGCGATCGAGATGGCTGAAGACCGTGATTTATTTGACCGAGCAATGAAGCGTATTGGTCTTGAGTGTCCACGTGCCGAAATCGCAGAATCTATGGATGAAGCTTTTGATATACAAGCCAAGCTGGGCTTTCCATGTATTATACGTCCCTCATTCACCATGGGTGGCTCAGGCGGCGGTATCGCTTATAACCGTGACGAATTTATTGAAATTTGTGAGCGCGGATTTGATCTCTCCCCTACCCATCAATTATTGATTGACGAGTCATTAATCGGCTGGAAAGAATATGAGATGGAAGTGGTACGCGACAAAAACGATAACTGTATCATTATCTGTGCTATCGAAAACGTTGACCCAATGGGCGTACACACAGGGGATTCGATCACAGTTGCACCGGCGCAAACGCTCACTGATAAAGAATATCAAATCATGCGTAACGCGTCACTCGCCGTACTGCGCGAGATTGGCGTTGAAACGGGTGGCTCAAACGTACAGTTCGGTGTCAATCCAAAGACTGGGCGTATGGTAGTCATTGAGATGAACCCACGTGTCTCACGCTCATCTGCATTGGCTTCTAAAGCCACAGGCTTCCCAATTGCTAAAATAGCTGCAAAACTAGCGGTTGGTTATACCCTTGATGAGCTTAATAATGATATAACTGGTGGTAAAACGCCTGCAAGCTTTGAGCCATCAATTGATTACGTTGTGACTAAGATTCCACGCTTTAACTTTGAAAAATTCCCACAAGCAGAAAACATTTTATCAACACAAATGAAGTCTGTTGGTGAAGTTATGGCGATTGGGCGTAACTTTCAAGAGTCCATGCAAAAAGCCTTACGTGGGTTAGAGACAGGCGCTGATGGCTTTGATGAGCAGATTGACTTTGCTGCCTTAGCAGAAGGTAAGATCAGCGCAGATAAAGTTAAAGCAGAGATTAAGCAGCGTCTCACAGTACCGACGCCAGAACGTATTTTTTATTTAGCAGATGCCTTTAGAATTGGCATGAGTGTCGATGATGTATTTAATTATACTAATATCGACCCGTGGTTTTTAGTTCAGATCAAAGATATCGTCAACACAGAAGCTCATGTGAAATCGCTTGGATTTGGCGGTATAAATGCCAATAATTTAAGACGATTTAAACGTAAAGGTTTGTCTGATCTTCGTCTTGCAAAACTGCTTGGTGTGTCTCAAAAACAACTGCGTAAAAAACGTTGGGATTTAGAAGTTTATCCAGTCTACAAACGAGTGGATACATGTGCTGCTGAATTTGCCACCTCAACGGCATATATGTATTCAACGTATGATGAAGAGTGTGAAGCCAACCCGACGGATAATAAGAAGATAATGGTTATCGGTGGTGGTCCTAACCGCATTGGTCAAGGTATTGAGTTTGATTACTGCTGTGTTCACGCGGCGCTCGCCATGCGTGCCGATGGCTACGAGACCATCATGGTGAACTGTAACCCAGAAACGGTATCCACTGACTATGATACTTCTGATAGATTGTATTTTGAATCGATTACATTAGAAGATGTCCTTGAAATAGTCCGTATCGAAAAACCTCAAGGCGTTATTGTACAATTTGGCGGTCAAACACCTTTGAAACTTGCTCGCAGCTTAGAAGCAGCTGGCGTCAGCATCATTGGTACGTCGCCTGATGCGATTGACCGTGCTGAAGACCGCGAGCGTTTTCAGCATATGATTCATCAACTCGACTTAGTTCAGCCACCTAATGCGTTAGCAACCAGCTTAGAAGATGGATTGTTTAAAGCTAAGGAAGTCGGATATCCATTAGTGGTACGTCCATCCTATGTTTTAGGTGGCCGTGCAATGGAGATTGTTTATAACGAAGATGAGCTTAAGCATTACTTGCGCACCGCCGTTCAAGCTTCAAATGAAGCGCCTGTGCTACTTGATCGATTCTTAGACGATGCGATTGAAGTTGACGTTGATTGTGTAAGTGACGGTAATGAGGTAGTCATCGGCGGTATTATGCAACATATCGAACAAGCGGGTGTTCACTCAGGAGATTCCGCCTGTTCACTACCCCCTTATTCGTTATCAGAAGAAGTTTGTGATGTGATGCGAGCGCAAACCATTGCCATGGCAAAAGAGCTTGGCGTTGTGGGATTAATGAACGTACAATTCGCTGTCAAAAATGGCACGGTGTATATTTTAGAGGTAAACCCACGCGCTGCGCGTACCGTACCTTTTGTATCTAAGTGTATTGGCACATCATTAGCGCAAGTAGCTGCTCGCTGTATGGCAGGTCAATCATTAGCAGATCAAGCCTTTACTCAAGAAATTAAGCCTGCATTTTATGCCGTTAAAGAAGCGGTATTCCCATTTGCTAAATTCCCTGGCGTTGATCCTATTTTAAGCCCTGAGATGAAATCTACTGGCGAGGTGATGGGAGTTGGTAAAACCTTCGGAGAAGCCTTTTATAAAGGAATTATTGGTACTAACGAACGTCTGCCAGGATTACCTAAAGCCGATGAGGTTAAGACCGTATTCATCTCTGTAAGAGACAGTGATAAGCCAGGTCTTACGCCTATAGCTCACCAATTAGTCGATTATGGCTTTAAACTTGTTGCAACGGCGGGTACACAGCAATATCTGAATGACCAAGGTATTGAATGTACGCGTATCAATAAAGTAACTGAGGGACGACCTCATGTGGTTGACGCCTTGAAAAATGGTGAGATTGACCTTATCATCAATACTACTGAAGGTAAGCAAGCTCAAGAAGACTCTTTTTCAATCCGCCGTAACGCTTTACAAAGTAAAGTGTTTTATGTGACTACGTTAGGTGCGGCAGATGCCATATGTAAATCATATGCGATCGACTTACCTTTTGAAGTTTATAAGTTACAAGCGCTACATGCTCAAGCGCTAAATAGCTAAGCTAATAACTAAATATAGCAAGCCACTTCATTATTCGGCTATAGTTGATTAGGTTGTTTGGTATTACTTAAGCTGCATTTGAGTTTTTATTTATTCGCTTTTATAGGCCAACTTGATACCTATATAATTGCTAATCGTAGATGCGGTTAGCAATTTTTCAGTTAAATGGTATGGGTTTTATTTAAATGCTTAGGGTCTGTATATATAGTCGAAACCGTCAAAATGGTTATTAGGCAACCGAGTGCAAGTACTACTTATGTAGGCTTAGCTAGGATAACGCCGAAACCGTTTAGTAGTTCGCTGACTATAGTAGCTATATTTAAAAAGTAGCTATACTTTGAATCATCATCTTATTATGGCAGTTCTAATAATGGTTGATTTATAATACTTTATTATATATAACTCCTATTAAACCCTAAAAGTTACACTCATAACGCCATCCACTTTGGATGGTGTTATGGTATTTATGTTTTCTTAATCCTTACAACCTGATAAACCACATAGTTTATTGAATGATTCACAATGCAAATGTTTAACAAAGGAAATTGATATGCAACGCTACCCAATGACACCCCAAGGACACGCTAAGCTCGAAGATGAGCTTAAACAACTTAAAACCGTTGATCGTCCTCGCATCACAGCTTCCATCGCTGAAGCACGAGAGCATGGTGATTTAAAAGAAAATGCTGAATACCATGCTGCCCGCGAGCAACAAGGGTTTTGTGAAGCACGTATTCGAGACATCGAAGCCAAATTATCTGGCGCCCAAGTCATTGACCCGACTACCCTTCCTCAAGAAGGTCGTGTGGTATTTGGCGTGACGGTAGTCATTGAAAATTTAGATAATGAAGAAGAAAAGCGTTATAAAATCGTTGGCGATGATGAAGCTGACTTTAAGCTTAATAAGATTTCAATTAATTCTCCTATTGCACGCGGTTTAATAGGTAAAGAAGAAGGAGATGAAGCGAGAATTCAAACCCCGAGCGGTATGGTTGAATTCGAAGTTGTTGAAGTTATCTATGAATAATCCTTTTGAATAATTAAAAGTTAAGCAATAGCTTAGCTTTTTTTATTTTAGTGCCTAAATAAACATATTGAATTAATTATTCGAATAATAATATATATAGATAATTATGGTATAGAAAAATGTAAATCAACTTATTTATAAAATAAACTGGTTAGTCACTTGTAAAACATACTTATTTAATGTTAAGTTACAAAACGTCAACAATGAAACATTTAATAGTGATAATAAAGTCGTACTTTATATAACTAATGCTAAAACACCATTTTAACTTGTCTATGCGCAATATTTATTAAAGAATGCATAGTTTCTCGAGTTTGAATTATTATTCAATAGATACTTATGAGGCAATTATGATGAAGATTTCATCAGCACTATGTGGTTTTGCATGTATGATCGGTGCAACCTCTTTAGTTCATGCCACGGACTATAATCAAGTTGGTGGAGCCAAAGACTCTAATAATATTGATATGGTACTAAGCCAATTAGCACACCAACAACAATCACCATCATTATTCCAAGCGTCCTTTGAACCAACATCATTAGCTAATAATAGCAGCTTAATTAAATCTAGAACGGTCAATGCCTCTAACAATAATGATGATGTTTTATCTCATTTAACGTTAGTTGCATCAAACTCAGTCAATAACTTTAAACAAAACGGTCGTGCATCTTGGTACGGCGGCAAATTTCATGGAAGAAAAACGGCTAGTGGCGAACGTTTTAATATGAACTCTTTGACCGCTGCACACCGATCTTTACCTTTTAATACTTATCTAAAAGTAACTAATAAGCACAATGGCCGCAGTGTTGTTGTTAAAGTAAATGACCGTGGTCCATTCCATGGTAATCGTGTTTTAGACCTCTCTTACGGCGCAGCTAAAAAGATTGGCTTAGTTAATCGTGGTACTGCTAATGTTGTTATCGAACGTGTCAATAATCCATAACCTATATATAAACTAAAACTATTTTAATTATTTATTATAGTTTTAGGATAGATATTGATTCATATATTATATAAATTCAAAGCCTATTTTTAATAATGTTAAGACTTACCTAGTTAAGTCTTTTTTTATGTCCTAAACTCTATAAAAACGATTTGTTATACCAGTAATAAACCGCACTGGCTTGTTAAACTTAATCAATTTCGCTATGATATAAACTCAATTGATCAATGTTAGTCACAGGGGCGCCATCTATTGGCTGAGACGTACCCTTTGAACCTGATCCAGATTATACTGGCGTAGGGAGTGTATAGCAGTACTGCAAAGCTTATTTGTAATTTAAATTAATTTTTTAATTATGGCATTTAATTTAACTGCTGCGGTACTCTGTGTGTTTTCTTTCGCCCTCTTTTTCTTTAGAGGGAAATATGCAATCTAAATCTATCCAATCTCACTTTACTAATTTCAAAAAACATTCTCCATTAGTTCATAATATTACCAATGATGTTGCTAACAATACGGTTGCTAATGTTTTATTAGCCAGTGGTGCATCGCCCGCTATGGTAATAGCTATTGAAGAAGCTCCTGATTTTGTCAAAATATCCCATGCATTAGCCCTCAATATCGGCACGCTTTGCTCACAAAGCTTAGAGAGTATGCTTGCCACAGCACAATCTGCTCACGACAATAATATACCTTGGGTTTTAGATCCAGTTGCAGTAGGCGTTACGTCCTTTCGTCTTTTTGCTTGCAAGCAGCTATTAAAGTTCAAACCCGACGTAATACGCGGAAACGCATCAGAAATCTTAGCCTTAGCGGGAATGAGTAGCTCTAGTAAAGGCGCAGATAGTGGAGATAGTGTTCAATCAGCAAAGCGTGCCGCTGCCAGTTTATTAGAACATGCATCCGTTGTCATAGTAACCGGAGAAACTGATTGGGTTACTGATGGTAAGCACTGCTGGTCTATAGAAAATGGCGATCTTATGATGACAAAAGTCACCGCTATAGGCTGTGCTTTATCTGCACTTATAGCAGGTATTGTTGCTTCAAATACTGAGCACAAAGGTGAAGCTGCTGCCGTCGCTCTTTGCTTCTATGGTCTAGCTGGCGAACTTGCAGCCAAAACTAGCAATGGTCCAGGTAGCTTTTATGTTGAATTTTTAGATGCCCTCCATAACCTAGATGCCTTACAACTTGCTAGAGACTCAAAGGTTAGCGCATCATTATTTGATACATAGTTTATTATTTGATAGACCACACTCTCAACTCTTGACGTAAGCTATGGCTTTAGCACAGCAATATGAATAAAAAATTTGCGATTTTCTGGGCTAAAAGCACCAGCCTACTAGGCAGTTTAATAAATTAAGAGTGGGGTTTAATATAGTCGGCGAACTTATAAAGAGTCACGGTGTTAATCTTGTTAAGCCTACTCCAGTAGTACTTGCACTCGGTTGCCTTGTGACTACTTTAAAGTTCTTTGACTATAGCTAATGAATGATAGCAGTTTAGTCGCTATGTATTAATAATTATAAGTATTAAAGATTAGGGAGGACGATGATGACTCTGGTTGCTCAACAAAAGATAGCTTCTGCTTTACGATTATACTTGGTCACTGATCCTAGTATGTGTGCAAAACGAGGGCTTATCGACACCGTTTGTGCAGCAATTGAAGGCGGTGCCACGATGGTACAACTGCGTGACAAACAAGCTTGTGATGACGACTTATATCATACTGCTTGCGAGCTTAAAGAAGCCATAGATGGCCGAGTACCATTAATACTAAATGATCGGGTTCATATAGCGTATAAAGCAAAACTTAATGGCGTGCATATTGGTCAGGGGGATATGAATGTTAAAGAAGCCCGTCGTATCTTAGGACCACAGGCATTAATAGGTCTGTCTATAGGAAATTTAGAAGAATGCCAAGAAGCCCAGACTTATTTTCTTGATGATTTAGATTATTTTGGTATTGGTCCGGTATATCCCACCAAAACTAAAAAAAATCACGCCCAACCCTTAAGTGTACAAGGTATCGATACACTCGCTCAAGCTAGTAAACTGCCTACGGTGGCAATTGGTGGTATAAATTTGAACAATGCAAAGGAGATTTATAATACCAGTTGTGATGGTATTGCAGTCGTGTCGGCCATTTGCGCTGCGCACAACCCTAAACAAGCGGCTTATGATTTCATAACTCTCTAAAAACTTACTATGGGCTGTACAGAATTGATTAATTGGGACTGCTGATAGCAAAGTAAGATGTTTGAACAAGTTACCTACACATGGTACCTAAGTAAAGTACCTAACACGCTTTAAAAATTTCTGATAACTACATATCGTCTTTAAGGATAATAAAATGATATCTAATATATTAACGATTGCAGGCACCGATTGTACAGGCGGAGCGGGCATTCAAGCAGATATTAAAGCCATAAGCGCGAATGGGGGTTATGCAATGAGTGTCATCACGGGTGTAGTAGCTCAAAATACTCAAGGCGTTCAAAAGGTACAAATATTACCCATTGATATGATACAAGCGCAGCTCAATTCAGTATTTGATGATGTGCGAGTCGATGCTGTTAAGATAGGCATGTTAGGCAACTCCGAGATTATTCGCTGCGTTGTTGATGCGCTAAACAAATACCAACCAAAAAAGGTGGTACTTGATCCTGTTATGGTTGCAAAAAGTGGCGATAGATTATTAGAATCTGATGCGGTTCAGGCTATGCGAGAGCTATTGATTCCGAACGTAGGTTTAATGACACCTAATTTACCCGAATCTGCTTATTTACTGAATATGTCAGAAGCCCAGAATCGTGAAGATATGATTCAGCAGGCTAAAAGTTTTGCGGTACCTACTTTATTAAAAGGTGGACATCTGACAATGGACAGCTCTCCAGATTTGTTAGTTTGTGACGGAGAGTTTTATTGGTATGAGAGTCCTCGTATTTCTACTAAGAATAGTCACGGTACAGGCTGCACCCTCTCAGCAGCTATTGCAACTTTTTGGGGTCAAGGCGATACGTTAAATACAGCTTGTGATAAAGCAAAAGACTATTTAACTGGCGCTCTACAGAATGCCTCAAAATTAAAGGTAGGCCGTGGTCAGGGGCCCGTTCATCATTTTTATAAATATTATTAACGACGATCTAATTGATGACCTAAGCGGCCGTATTAGTTTATTTCAAAAGCCCGGTCTATGGCATCATCTAACCTATCGGCTGTTATCACATTTATATCTTTGAATTGTCCCATCAAATCCTTTGGCGCATTTGCTTTGGGCACTATGGCATGTTTAAAACCGTGCTTCATTGCTTCTTTAAGCCTTTCTTGACCATTTGGTACAGGACGTATCTCTCCAGAGAGCCCTACCTCTCCAAACACAGCTAATGACGAGGGTAAAGGTTTTTCTTTAATACTAGAAGCACAAGCCAGTAATACTGCCAAATCTGAACCTGTCTCCATCACCTTAACCCCGCCCACGACATTGACATAGACATCTTGACCGCTGGTATGAATACCGCCGTGACGATGCATGACCGCCAATAGCATTGCCAGTCGCTGCTGATCCAATCCAAGCGCCATTCGTCTAGGTTGTCCTGCCGAGTCATCTACTAAGGCTTGTACCTCGACCAATAAAGGCCGCGTACCTTCACGGCTTACCATAACAACAGAACCTGAAATGGGCTTTTCATAGCGGCTTAAAAATATTGCCGAAGGGTTTGCCACCTCTTTTAGACCCGTATCAGTCATACCGAAAATACCGAGCTCATTAACCGCTCCAAATCGATTTTTGACCGCTCTTATCATTCTAAATCTTGAATCGGACTGGCCTTCAAAATACAGTACCGTATCTACCATG
This sequence comes from Psychrobacter sp. CX21, assembly GCF_057396255.1. NCBI lineage: Bacteria > Pseudomonadati > Pseudomonadota > Gammaproteobacteria > Moraxellales > Moraxellaceae > Psychrobacter > Psychrobacter sp. CX21. Next base: position 23,141 of record NZ_JBXYJG010000009.1, read on the forward strand.
TGCTCAAGTACGCGTGGGCCTGCCAGCGTACCTTCTTTAGTCACATGCCCCACTAGAAATAACGCCGTACCTGTTTGTTTAGCATAGCGGGTTAGCATGGCAGCAGACTCACGTATTTGGCTTACCCCACCTGGAGCCGAATTGATCGCATCGGTATAAATCGTTTGTATAGAATCAATAATTGCAACTGCGGGTTGTTCTTGAGTCAACGCTGCGCAAATTGTTTCTACATTTGTTTCAGTCATCACCTTTAAATGAGTGGCTGGTAAACCAAGACGTTGAGCGCGCATTGCAACTTGAGATAACGACTCCTCACCGGTCACGTATAGCGCACTACCTGATAATGATTCAGGGTCAGCCATGTAAGCTGCTGTTTGTAATAATATTGTTGATTTACCAATCCCAGGATCACCTCCAATTAAGACGACAGACCCTGCTACCAATCCGCCGCCCAAAACACGGTTAAACTCGCTGATACCTGTAGGTAATCTGGTATCGAATGTGACATTAATTGAATTGAGTGTCACGACCCCACTTTGTGAACCTGAATAGTTACTCCGTTCTGCTGCTATCGTGGACCCATCTCTTGCAGGCGCTCCTGTATATGAGGGCTTTGATGATTTACTAGGCGTCTTATGATGCGGCATACTCACATTAGGGGCTTCCACTAAGGTATTCCATTCGCCACAATCTGAGCATTGACCCGACCATTTACCGAAATAAGCTCCACAGTTTTGACACACATAACTTGTTTTGGATTTCGCCATGAATTAACCTTGGTTGATAACAGTAACTTTGATAGATATTTTTTTAATAACTAGTATTGAGAGTTTGAAGCCTGCAGCTTGCAGCTTAGATTGTAAATTGAATTGAGTCAAAAATAGCCGACAAAAATGCCAGCTGTGTTGGTTAAGAGTGAAGTAGTTAGAATAATAAAATGAGAATACACGTCACAAAATGACGAAATAATTAGGTAATATTAGACTATCAAATCATCTAAATTATTAAATCATAGCTTGGAAATCTTTACCTAAATAGACTTCTTTGACCAGATCGTTGCTTAACACCTCAGCGGGTGTGCCATTTGCAATAATCTGACCTTCACTAACAATATAAGCGGATTCACAAATAGCAAGCGTCTCGCGAACATTATGATCAGTTATGAGCACGCCAATACCCCGCTCTTTTAAAGTAATGATAACCTCTTTAATATCACTGACAGAAATTGGGTCCACACCCGCAAATGGCTCATCTAATAAAATAAACTTTGGATTGGCCGCCAGAGCACGGGCTATCTCACAACGTCTTCGTTCGCCACCTGATACACTCATACCCAAAGAATGACGAACATGACCCAGATTAAAATCTTCAATAAGTTTTTCAAGTTCAGCTTGCTGGGCCTCTTTAGTTAAATCTTTGCGCGTTTGCAAAATAGCTAGAATGTTATCTTGTACACTGAGCTTTCTAAAAATAGAGGCTTCCTGGGGAAGATATCCAATACCAGCACGTGCACGTTCATGCATGGCGTATTTAGACAAATCGTTATTGCCGAGTTTGACCGTGCCTTTGTCCATATTCACAAGACCAACGACCATATAAAAACTGGTTGTTTTTCCTGCACCGTTAGGTCCTAACAGCCCAACAACTTGACCTTGCTCTACACTAAATGACACATCTTTTACGACCCAGCGCTTACCATAGCGTTTTGCAAGATTGCGCATGGTTAATACAGAATTATCGTGGGTTTGTGTGTTTGATAGCTCATTACTATCAATATGTTCTATATGTGCAGACGTGGGCTTATTGTGCATGAGTTATCTAATTCCTCTACGATTGGTACTCTCACTAGGCGGAAAAATAAGCTCAACTCGCTGGCTACCACCAGCAGTTGCTTCAACATCACCAAGCTTCAAACTATAGCGAATCTCATTACCAGAAAAGCTCGCGCCATTTTGTGACAACTTAGCATTACCGGTGAGTGTTACAATCCCAGTTTGAGCATTGTAATCGATACGATTTGCTTGGCCTTTCGCTAGACCCTTTTCTTGAGTCACTACTTGCTGCATAGTAGCAGGACGACCTGTAGCAACTGCGGACTGAATACTGCGTGACCCCGATAAATTAACCACTATTTTATCAGCTGAAAGTTTAAGTGTGCCTTGGGTTATCGTCACGTCGCCATAATAAGAGGTTACGCCAGTACGCTCACTGTAAGTTGCTTTGTCTGCGAGTAATCGTATGGGCTGATTAGCATCAGAAGGTAAAGCGTTGACAGTCATAGACGCCATCATAGTCGTCGAAATAATAGCTGTCATTTTAACCGCACTTATCAAATTAAATGACCAAGTCGGTGCTATGCAATTAGAGCGTTTATTCACTATTTATTTCCCAATGTTATATCAATTATTTCATTTTTGATTATGAGGTAAGGCCGTTTATTAACTTTAGTGTTTTTGAGTTTAATATATTTACCTTAAAACTTTTAGTGTTGTAAGAGGTAAGATTAGTTACTCATTAGTGATTTTAAATGATACAAAAGTCTCATCAATTAGTTACTGTTCAATAGCATACAAGGCGTTATTAAAATAAAGGAACATCTTTACGTTTTGGTGGCATGAATGTGACTGCAACCATAGAAAAATCATACTCTCCAGTTTGCAAGTTTGCAGAAAAGTCGGCAGCTTTAAAACTGTTATTAGCTTGAACAACCTGAATAGGCGTATCACTATATACCTGCTTGCTATTCAAATCGCCAATAAGTTTCTGCGCTTCAAGTTTGATCGGAGCGCTAATAGTATCAGAATTTGCATAAGCATTTCGGCTTGAAAACAACACATTATCTGTCATAACAACTTTATTTTGCTCATGAAACATAGTGGCTTCATTTGCATTTATCACCACATTTCGAGAAGCATTTGGTCGCCAATTAAGCGTCATTCCAATAAGTTTATCTGCATTTTGAGCGTAATAATGGGTTAGTTCATCAGCAGTCAATGCATACTCGGCCACACCCTCAATATTTGTTTGGACAGCCAATATATCGGTTGCTTGATACTCAATATTAGTTTCAGCCAAGTTTACGACAGAATCTAAATCACCTTGGTTTCTATAAAACCAGACAGCGAACACCATCACGACAAGAGACAATACAAATAAAAAGCGTGTATTCATGATATTTCTACAGTAGATTCGTTTGTTAAGACGTCAATTATATTATAAATTTAAAAACCTAATGTTTTAAGTCTCATTCGTATGAGTTATGAGACCGATAGCTTATCAAACGGATAGCTTGTTAACTAACATAATTAGTTGCTTGGTAGTTAGTTAACATAATTAGTTGCTTGGTAGTTTGAATGCTTGGTCTAAATAGATCAGTAGCTCAGCGGCTTTAAAGCGTAAGCGTATGCTTAAATCATCGAATAATATGATTGATAGTTTAAAGATTTAGTGAACGAACTAGCAACTGGTCTTATCACTATAAGTTTTTAAACTTAATCAACCAAATATTGACTTAGAAACTCATCATACTTCTTGTGACCCTTTAAGATTACATCACAGACTTCACGTACAGCGCCTTCTCCACCATCACGTGTAGTCACCATCATGACTCTGCTTAATACCTCAGAATGTGCATTAGCTACCGTCGCAGAAAAACCAACAGTCTGTAATGCTTTGATATCAGGTAAGTCATCGCCCATATAAGCACAATCTTCGAGTTCGTAAGGAAGGTCTTCAATTAACTCTTTTAAAGCCAATAGTTTATCATCACGGCCTTGTACAACATAATCAATGCCCATTTCGCTAGCCCGCTTGTCTACCATAGGACTCGTTCGGCCCGTTATGATCGCAGTTTTAACGCCCGCAAATTTAAGAGATTTTACCCCTATCCCATCTTTAACATTAAAGCTCTTAGTTTCGATGCCATTAGCATCATAGACAATATGACCATCGGATAAAATGCCATCCACATCTAAAACCAATAGCTTAACTTTGCTAGCGTCTTGAATTAAGTCTTGCATATTAACTCTCTTAAATAGTTATCATGTTAATTAGTATAGGTGTTAATTTAACTAAGTATGTTCCTAGCATTTCATTAAAGCTTTAAAGTCTATTGTTTGATTATTATATACATGATTGAGGCAATTATATTGAGGCTGTTGAATATCAAACACCTTTAAACCTTCAAAAAATTCGCAGATTAAAGAGCGTGTTACGTCACTCCTGCTTGAATAAGATCATGTATAGAAATAACGCCCTCTAAGCGCAGGTTTTCATCTACAATCAACAATTGACTAATCTCTAATTCATTCATGATACTTAAGGCATCAGACGCACGTGTATCTTTGGATATTTGCTTAGGATTTGGGGTCATTATTTGCTGCATAGACGTGTCTAAATCAATATGTTTCTCAAGAGCTCGGCGCAAATCGCCATCAGTAAAAATACCCACCACTTTGCTGTCTGAATCAATAACCACGGCCATACCAAGACGTCCACTAGTCATGGTGAACAAAGCTTCATGCAGGCTTGTACTCGTATTGACCGTTGGCAACTCAAGCTCACTTTTATCCTTGTGCATCAGATCACTCACTCGCATAAGCAGCTTGCGTCCCAGAGCACCTGCTGGATGAGACATTGCGAAATCTTCGGATGTAAAATTTCGTAGATGCACAAGCGTTACTGCAATCGCATCACCGAGTGCCAATGTTGCTGTTGTACTTGATGTGGGCGCTAACCCTAACGGGCATGCCTCATCAAAAGCGCCTAGGGTTAATGCAACGTTTGCATTTTTGGGTAACATCCCACGTTTATCACGGCTAATACTTATGAGCGGTATAGACAACTGTTTGACAACAGGTAGTAATGTTTTAATTTCATATGACTCGCCAGAATTTGAAATGGCTAATAGCACATCTCCGGCGACTAACATACCCAGATCCCCATGACCTGCTTCACCTGGATGCATAAAGAATGCTGGGGTTCCAGTAGAGGCAAAAGTTGCCGCAATTTTACGTCCAATATGGCCTGATTTACCCATCCCAGTGACAACAACTCGTCCACTACAGTTGAGTATCAAATCACAAGCACTCACAAAACGTTCATCAAGTTGGCCTATTAATAAATCTAAAGCTGCCTGTTCAGTACGAATGGCATCAGAAGCATAGTCGATATAACGTTTCTCTTTATCAGATAAGGTATGAGATGTCATAAATTTATTATTTTCTTTTTAGTAGATATATTCAAGATACGAATTAAAGATACAATTAGCCTGTTAATGAATCAGTTTTTATGTTTAATAAATAAATAACGAGTCTATTAATGAGCTTATGAACAGCATAAGTTTAGCATATTAAGATTGGTCGATATCAAACGTCTATGTAAAGCATCTGTAATTCAGTAATCGTTATATGAGGGCTAGGTTATAAAGACCCATGTATAGACACTCAATTAAAAAATATCAGAAGTTTTTAAAGAGCTCATAGTAGCGTTTTCAAAAAGGTATAAAAATAAATTAATCGATAGTCATTAAAAAACCTGCTTGAAGCAGGTCCTATTCGTATATTAAGTATATTGGTTATTATTTAATTTATTGACTTAGTGTTGATGATAGACAGTCCTAAATCATTAAATAGATATTTAAATACTCTTCACTTAGCTTTCTATTAGCTTTAAAGCGTACACTATTAGTTATAAAATAATCTATATAGTTAACGTTTAATTAATCAGAACAATATGATATTTATAAATCAAAAACTAAATACTAATTAAATAAATACTAATCTTCTTTATTAAACCCACCAGACTCATTATCAGGATTTCTATTAAATTCCGATCTTAAGTTATTAGAATCGGATGTTGAGCTTGAGATATTTGATGTATCAGCACCTTTATCTTCAAACCCTTTATCTGCAAACCCTTTATCTTCAAACCCTTTATCTGCAAATCCTTTATCTGCAAATCCGCGATTTTCAAAACCTTGTTGAGACCGATTACCAAAAGAATTGTCCGTCTCAAAGCCTTTATCACTTTCAAAGCCACGTTTATTGGCAAAGTCACGGTCTTCAGTAAGGCCGCCACGTTCTTGATTAAAACCTCGTTCAGGGAAGCCGCCACGGTTAAAGCTGCTGCGTTTGTTTGCAAAACCACCAGACTCAAACCCAGTTGGGGTAGGTGCCGCACCGAACCCACCTTGGAAACCTGACGATTGCGACGTGGTAGCGCCTTGAGTCGTCGTGCTACTACTACGAGGATTACGAGCAGGAACTACAGTTGATATGGCATGTTTATAGACCATTTGACTCACGGTATTTTTTAGTAGAACGACATATTGATCAAATGATTCAATCTGACCTTGCAGCTTGATACCATTAACTAAAAAAATAGATACTGGAATACGATCTTTTCTTAACGAATTTAAAAATGGATCTTGTAACGTCTGTCCTTTAGACATAATTTGTGTCTCCTTTTTCTAATTTATTATTTATGGATGACAAAGTTAAGTTAGCCTCTGAAAATCTTAATTATTTCAATATGTACTATTTAATCAGACTAATCTAGTATTTAAAATAACTTTATGGATACGTTATCATTTATCATACTAAAAGAGTCATAAAATGACACTAAATTTGTTACCACATATAAATAAAAAGAACTATTACAAAAGATTAAAAGTTTATATTAATGAAATAATATAACGTTTGGCGTCTTCCATGGTTGAAAACTTAAGGACTATTTTGTTATTTGAATTTAATGACCCGTCCTCTTTCGTACCATATGTTGACAATAGGTTTCTAAGCCATGTATATTGGCGCTTTGCAAGCTGTCTAGTTGCATATAATGCCTTATTTTTCATATGTTGACAAGAAATATCCTTATCATAATCAGGGTTTTTAGATGGCTGTATTTGTGACACTTTATCTTTATGGTCTGACATAATTTGTAAGTGTGGAACACTCGAATCTTTAGTTTGTATAAGATAATCAATAACTTGACGATAACCCACACATCGCATAGAAGGGGCGTCATCTGTTAACGCGTATTTATTTAATAAGTATTTGACCTCATCAACGAACCCTTCCTCCCACATCATCTTAAGTCGCAATTCAATCCGTTCGTGCAGCCATTTTCTATCTGGCATTACTGCTATGCCTATCCAGAGCTGATTTGGATTATCAGATAATGCCTGTTTTGGTAGTTGCTGCCAATAACTTAATGGCTTGCCAGTTTGTCTAAATACTTCTATGGCTCTAGTAATACGCTGTGAATCATTAATGTTTAGTCGTTCGGCGATATCAGGATCAACCTCTGATAAATATTGATACAATGTATTAATACCAGCTTCTTGTCGCCACTGTTCAACCTCTTCTCGTACTTTAAAATCTGTTTGCGGTACTGGGGATAGTCCAGCAAACAAAGCCATGTAGTACATCATCGTCCCTCCGACTAGCAGAGGAATCTTACCTCTCGCATGTACGTCATTTATTAATGCGTCTATATCTTCCACGAAATTAGCCACACTATATGTTTCAGTTGGGTCAATGATATCAACTAAATAATGGGGATATTTTTCAAGTTCATCTTGGGTTGGTTTCGCCGTACCAATGTCCATTTCGCGATATATCAATGCAGAATCTACAGATATAAGCTCGATTCGGCCTGTATCATATAGCTCGTATGCAAGTGACGTTTTACCACTTGCCGTAGGCGCCATCAAACATAGCACAGCGTTATCAGGTAACTTATCCAAATCTTTTGATAAATGAGCGGTATCTGTAATGGTATTGAACACGTTATACTCGATTGAAAGTTATGTAAGATGATTTATGAGAGGAATAAACTATGTGGATATTCTTTTGGATTAAGAATCATCTAGGGATTTAGATTGACTTAATAAAATTGCAACAAGCTCCTGCATTTGTAGTTCGGCGAGCGCTGCAGCAGATAAATTATCACCGATATCTTTTGGGTCAACGTCTGTTTGAAAGCTTAAAACACGGTCAAACATTTGGTTGATGTGCGCAGCATTAATTTTATTACCTGCCATATAATTAACATTTATCGACGTCATCAAATCTGACAATCCAAGCAAGTACATAGCAGAGTCAATTTGCACTAAGGCCAGCATTGAATGATCACTTAGACCCGATAGCTGATCTTCAAACGCATCAACTACTATGTTGTTGGTATTGTCGTTATTAAAGATACCCAAACATCTTATATTATGTTCACTATAGGTCAAATCGGATTGGTTATGTGCCCTCGAATTAGCTAGATACTGAAATGATGACTCTCTAACATTTTGACGTGAATTATCCTGAGCAATGCCCAAATTTACCGTGTTTGTAGAGGATGTCGCAGTATCGCTACAATAGATATGTTTAGAACGACTGCTAGTATAATGTTTGCTATTAGAACAACTGCTACTAGAACGACCACTACCAAAGCTGCCAACGTCTAACTCAAGCTCTGATTTATCAATGAGCTCCTCGTTGTTTATTTGTGGACTATTTTGACGACTATGATATGATGACAAAGATGATTTTAGAGGCGTCTTAAAAGACGATTGGTTTGGCTGTTCGACCGTTTCTAAATTAAATTGACGTTTTTTCCACTCGCGCAGCGCATCCTTAGTACCCACATCTAAATAAGCCATAATGTTAGCTAAGTTTTGAATTTTGATGCATTGCTTTGATGGGTGCACATTCAAGTTTAGCCATTGTTTTGGCAATCTAAAAAATAAAACATACCCTAAACTTTTCACTTCCTTAGCACAGTCTCGCATGCATTTAGAAATGCGACTGTCTTTAACCAGCCGTCCATTTATATATATCAACTTAGATATGTTATTAATATGCTTTTGATCGCTTGGAATCAAGAAACCTTGAATATCTATAGGGTGCGAATTGTCGTTTAGGACAGTCTCGTCTAGGACAGTCTCGTTATGAGAGTATGGGGTTATTGGCGGGCTGGAATTAACCCTCAATCTTTCTAAATCTATTGCAATAGGCTGAAGGTTATAGACATCAAATAAAGATGACTGTGTGGTTGGAAAAATTGAGCGTATTCGAGACAAAACTGACTGATGAAAACCAGTAGGCACATGGCGATTGCTATTGCTATGAGCATGGGTATGATCCAAAACATTCACATCAAAACTATCAAAGCGATCATCATCTGTAAGCTGAATTGGCTCGAAATGAAATCGCTTCTTACCGTTATGCCACATATTAAAACTTATGTCACTGGCTACCAATGCCAAATACTTAACCACTTCTTCAATATGAGCATATTCAGTCGAAATCGATTTTAAATTAGCTCGTCTCGCGGGTACATTAAAATATAAATCCCTAACAGTAACGGTTGTACCGCATGGGTGGACAACGGGAACGAGTTCTGGCGAATCATCTAAAATACCTGCTACATTAAGTGCACGTCCTATACCACTATGATTGGCGCTACTGGTTAATGTCAGTCTAGATACTGAAGCAGTAGCGGCCAGAGCTTCTCCTCTAAAACCTAGCGTCGCTATGCCTTGTAGATGCGCCACATCTGCTATTTTACTGGTGGCAAAACGTGTTACCGCCATAACCATATCGTCAGGATGTATGCCGTAGCCATTATCACTTACTTCTATAAACCCCATTCCACCCTGTGTAATTCGAACATCAATAGACGTTGCACCAGCGTCAATAGCATTTTCTACCAACTCTTTTACCACCGAAGCTGGCCGTGTTACGACTTCCCCGGCTGCAAGTTGATTGACTAAAAGTGGTGATAGTTTTTTGATACGATTTGAATTTAAGGTGGTATTTGACGGCACATTAGAGGGTGAAAGATTATTTTTAGAAGACGTTGAGCTGCCCTGCCTATACATTGTTAGGTCATTTTGACTTAGGGTCTTTAAGTTGTTTGTAGGGCCATTGCTTAAGTTCATTATTTTATTCAATTTAATTTATAAAAACGATTTTCTAAATATTGTTCTTTAGTTACTGTGGCTTAATTACTGTTATTTAATTACTATTATTTAATTACTGATATCATATTATTTTTATTTAATTACTGTTATTTAATTACTGGTATCATCTTATTGTTAGCAGATTTATGATATTCAAATGATAGCTACTAAATACTATATCTTTATTTATAGTTATCAACATTAAGAACAAGTGTTTCATCTGATTCAATCTGGACTTGTCTAACAGTACTCCCTTCATACTCAACCAGTTTCATATGAATTTTCATCAGCGGTGTTGGTAAGTACTCTAAAGCTTTGCTGGCCCACTCTATAATGACAAGCGCATGGTCATCTTCAAGATATTCTTCAAAACCAATGAATGATAGTTCTTCAGGATCTTGTAAACGGTAAAGATCAGCATGATAAACGCGCTCAAGCGTGCTATTTCTACTCTGAATCATATTATTCAATTCATACGGTTCTACCAAGGTATAGGTTGGACTTTTAACAGCACCTTCATGACCTAGAGCGCGTAACCAATAGCGCGTCAAAGTTGTTTTACCAGCTCCCATATCCCCTATCAGCCATACACTGCCCAATATTTCGTTACTGGCTAACCACTCAGCAAACCTTTTGGTATCTTGTTCAGAATATAAAATAATAGGGGTAGATTCAGATGTGGATTCTTGAGGCATATTGTTCTCACTCAAAAGCTACTTAAATTAAAGCTAGTGAATTAAAAGTATAACCTGATTAGACATTAGCTTTAACGAGGATTTATTTATGGGATAATTTGGAGGTGAATCTGACCAAATTTCTATGGATGTTTGGAAAGTCTATTTAATTTGTAACTGAACCTCAGGATTGATAAACGGCTCCCCTGCGATCAATTTAGAGTACATCTCGGGATCATGCCATTCCTGCTTAACTTGATCACTAAATTCAAAATCTTCGAGTTTAAGAATACCCATATCTTCATTAGCGACATCTTCCTCAAAACATTGTGCGTAGCCAGTTGCGGTCTCATGAGCAATGACGGAATACACACTCACGCCTGCTTCGCCATTGACCATATTAGTTTGATTCAGAATATTTTGTGCCCAAAAAAATATAACCCTTGAAAACTGCTCGGCAGATGGAGAAACAGGTAGGCTAATCCACCGCGCACTGAATTTTTTGCACATTGCTATGTATTCAGGGTCATCTCTGTTCCAAAAACAGATGGCATGATCAAAGCTATCAATGATGTCTTTAATAGAGGATTTTAATAACCCAAAATCATACACCATTTGTCCGTTGTCGAGTCTATCAGCTTGTAATATAAGCTCAATTTGATAGCTATGACCATGGATCGAACGTTTACATCTATCCGAACTACAGTTACGCACTATATGCGCATTCTCAAACTTAAAGAGTTTTCTTATTCTCATTTACTCTCTCACTACTTTTGTTAACCTACTTTAATTTTTTAAAATAAAACCTATATGACACTTTCAGGAAGGTTTAATAGATCGATATAAAGCGCTTATAATTTGTAGACGCTGACTGTTTATGAATCAGATTTAAATTACTTCTACAGCTCACTACTTCTATACAGTTTAACATTTAAACGCGCAAACAAAAATGGATAACGCTATTTAGCACTATCCATTAAGTCCAGTAAGCAAATAAGCAGGTAAACAAATGAGCAAGCAAGCGAATTAGTTAATTCAGACAACAGATTAAATAATCAACGAGTCTACCTGATTATAATTCATGTTTTACTCATTTAATAAAGTTAAATAAGGGTTTAACGGCTTTAAAGCAGTTTTAGTATGTCTTTTTCAATAGCTTCAGGTTTTGATAACGAGGCATAGCGATCAGTCACCTCTCCACTAGAGTTTACAAGAAACTTTGTAAAGTTCCATTTGATCCCACTTGTTAAAAAACCACCCTCTTGCTTTTTAAGCCAAGTAAATATCGGATGCTCATTTTTACCATTAACATCAACTTTCTCCATCATCAAAAAGCTAACGCCATAATTTTTTTGACAAAAAGAACCAATTTCTTCATTCGAACCGGGATCCTGACTGCCAAACTGATTGCATGGGAAGCCTATTACGATAAGTCCTTGATCCTTATACTTTTGATACAACTTTTCAAGACCTTCAAATTGAGGTGTGAACCCACACTGACTGGCAGTATTCACAATCAATAGAACCTTATCCTTAAAGTCACTAAAATCAACTTCATTACCACTTAAATCATTGGCTTTAAAATCGTATATCGTTGTCATAATTGCATCCTTGTTATTATATTAATGATAAATTATGCCTATTGCTCAGACTTATCGTATTTATACGTTTGGCTTTAGCATTTTAAAACACGGCCTTTAAAAAACATAGCCTTTAAGCCTAGTACATAAGCTTATAAAATACTAAACAAACTTTAAATTAAATACCTCAAAAAATCATTAACTGAGTATAAGGGGCTTTATAGAATTGCTTAATTAGGACTGCTGATAGCAAACAGTTAATCAAAGCTGTGTTCCAAACTAGGCTTAAACCGCCGATAATGCCCGAAGCGTATTGGACCTTAGCTAGATTGACAACAATGTTTGGGCAATTTTAGCATCAGCCTTGAGAACGGTTCTCGAGCAAAGCATTGCTTTGCCCGTTCGCAAGGCAAGAGCTGTGCTCCAGAGGGGGTCAGGGCTATTTTTTGCCAATATATTGTGAATTTAATAATTAACGGTTCTAACTTACGATTCTAACTTAGAACGATTAAGCTGCGAAAATTCACCTGCATATTGACTAAAATATAGTCTCCGCCATCCCATAAATCAATTCAATACAGCCCCTAGTTTTTGATGACTAAGGCGTATCACTAGGCTCTAAATCAATAGCCACTGAGTTTATACAGTAACGCATGCCGGTTGTCTCTTTTGGTCCATCAGGAAACACATGACCTAAATGGCCACCACAATTGCTACAGGTAACTTCAACACGGCGCATACCATGCGACGTATCAAGATGTTCATCTATTGCAGAGTCGTCAACCGAAGCATCAAAACTAGGCCAGCCACATCCTGCATCAAATTTATTCTTTGATTCGAACAATTTAGTACCGCAGCCTTTACAGCGATAGGTACCCTGTTCGTTCATATCGTTGTGTATACCCGTAAATGGACGCTCCGTACCCTTTTGGCGTAGAACGTTGTACTCTTCTTGGGTCAAGCGCTCACGCCAGTCTGCATCAGTAAGCTGTTGTATCTCTTCTTTGGTTAATTGTGAATCTTGCATAATGATTCCTTAGGTTTGATTAGTTTCTAAAATTCTAAAAAATTCGCATCAGTGATTAAACTTCTATATATGACTTATGTATATAAATAGGGATTCATATTGTATTAGATTACATTTTAAAGATTTATATATATAGGGACGCAATACTCTATAGATGGGGTTGTAACACTTTAAGTTCAATAAAACCTAAGTACTCAAAAGTTGTTCAACAGTAAATCACATTTTAAAATCAATTATCATAATTGGTGGATTATATAATCGACAGTTATCTTGAATGTTTAACGTTCTATAAATAACAATCAATTAATGCAAGTAAAACTTGCATAATATATACTTGCGCTCAGTCTAGTTTTGCAATAATATCTTGCATTATAGATCCAACATAATTAATTATTAAACTTTCTAATTAGATTTAGCTTCAAACCTCTATCGTTCTCAAAATACCATATTGGACAGTATTATGACTGACTCATTAGAATACAAAGATCAAGGCAAACGATTAAGCGCTTTGCGTAAGTCAAAAGGACTTACTGCCGAACAGCTCGCAACACTAATGACTGAGGCAGGTGCGAAAGTCAGCCGAGGTGCAATATCAAATTGGGAAAGGGGCATAAATGGTATTGTTGCCTCAAAAATACCTACCTTGGTCAAATTACTAGACTGCTCAGAAGGTTATTTGTTGACAGGTGAGCCCGATCAAAAAATATACCATCTAAACAAAACCAGTAACCCTACTAAAAGTAGAAAAATTAACAGTGCTCAAAACGAGCAAAATACTACTTCTAGGAATAGTCCTCTCGATACGAATTCTCATAACTATAACAGCAACCCTATTCAAAATAATAAAGCAGAGAATGACTCGCAAAACAAAACTAGCCAAAACGGTTCTCATTCAAATCCATCACCATTACGTATAAGCGAATCGACTATGACACATTCAAATCATAATAGTCCCAAACCTCTTAGAAAGTCTGAAAAGCTGCAGAATGTATGCTATGACATTAGAGGCCCTCTTCTTAAAACTGCCAACTTAATGGAGCAGCAAGGACAACGAATTATCAAACTAAATGTTGGCAATCCTGCGCCTTTTGGTCTTCAAGCGCCGCATGAGATTCTTCAAGACGTTGCGCTAAACCTTCATAATGCTACTGGCTATTCAGATTCACAAGGTATATTCTCTGCTCGTAAAGCCATTTTGCAATACTATCAATCAAAAGGGTTATTGTCTGCCGTAGATATCAGAGACGTGTACCTAGGTAATGGAGTATCTGAATTAATTGTTATGACAATGCAAGCGCTGATGAATGATGGGGATGAGGTGCTTATTCCTATGCCAGACTATCCGCTGTGGACCGCAGCCACTAACCTTGCAGGTGGAACGGCTGTGCATTACCGATGTAATGAAGCGGATAACTGGCAACCAGATATCGAAGATATACGAGCTAAGATTACGGATAAAACGCGCGGTATCGTAGTGATTAATCCAAACAACCCAACTGGTGCGTTGTATTCAGATGAATTGTTGAACCAAATTGTAGATCTCGCTCGCGAATACAACTTAGTGATCATGGCAGATGAGATTTATGATCGGGTGTTATATGATGACGCCGTTCATACCCCCATGTGTACTTTATCGCAAGATGTGATGATATTATCTTATAACGGTCTATCAAAGTCGCATCGCATTGCAGGTTTTAGAGCAGGCTGGATGATGCTCTCGGGTAATAAGAGTCATGCCAAAGACTTCATAGAAGGTTTGGATATGCTGGCTTCTATGCGCCTTTGTTCAAACGTGCCTGCTCAATACGCTATTCAAACTTCCCTTGGAGGTTATCAGAGCATGAAAGCGTTAACAGAACCTAATGGACGCTTGTATAAACAACGTCAAATGGCGGTTGAGCGGTTAAATGCAATCCCAGGGATTTCGTGCACCATGCCTCAAGGGGCTTTTTATTGTTTTCCAAAGATTGACCGCTCAATCTATCCTATTGAAGACGATACAGATTTTATGATGCAATTATTGAATCAAGAAAAAGTACTGATGGTTCAAGGTAGCGGGTTTAATTGGGATGCACCAGATCACTTTAGAGTGGTATTCTTACCTAACCTATATGATTTGGAAGAAGCGATGGATAGAATTGAGAGATTCTTTGCAAATCAGCGTCAGAAGTTCGGGACAGATACGACTGATGTTATAGATAATTATAACTCTAAATCTAATGTTAACGGTCATGACACCCAAAATGCTTAGAACTTATTTTCGTAGCTCATTGATATAGATGGTATAAAATAGACGTTATTAAATATTAGATTTCTTGAAAGGAATGAATCAAAGGACTAAAAATTCAGGGCCTGTTAATTTAGTATTAACAGGCCCTGCTGATTAAGTCATAATATATGAAAGCTGTTATTTAAACCTGTTTTTAAAACATAAGTTGACTGCTTAAGTTGAAAGCTAACGTTTAAATCTTAAGTTATAAGCATGAGTTATAAGCATAATTTATAAGCTTTCGTTAAAAATAAGTTACAGCTTTCGTTCTGTAAGATAATGGATTATTTCAAATTTATTAGGACGTGATACTAGCAATTGTGCAAACGCTTCTGCTTTATTGTAGTCATCACCCAACTTCTGCTGATAAAGTGTTTTGAAGTCATTCTCCATTTCTTGCGCTCTTAGATGGCGTTGCCAAGAGTCGCTAATTACTTTTGTCAGCTTATTTTCAATATTTAAGTACTTTAAGAGCTGCCATTCTCACCTATCCAACCATATGGCATCACACGTTTCGCAAACATTAATGGTGTTATCAAATTCATTATCTATATCGTACTTAATTGTGAACTTGACGCATTGCTGACAGATTATAGCGCCCTGAGTGTTCTCAGCTTCTATAAACTTAAATGCATCAGGCTGACTGCTCAAGTTTAGTTTGTTAGCATTACGCTGCGACAGTGTTTTAGCCTCTAACCACGCTCTATAAGTTGATAAATTAAGATAGAGACCTTTACAGGTCGAACACTTCAAGGTTTCTAAACTTCCCTCAAGCAGATTGGGCTCCATGGTATTAGTCTTGCATTTGTAGCAGTCTAATTGCATTTTAGTCTCGAATTGATTACTAATAATGACAGAATACACCATTTTATGAACTATTGTTCAATTACTAGACTCTATTTTAATACTATTTTTAAATTCATTTGTATCTCAAAGACTTAAGACAAAGCTAAGTGTTTTTCACTGTTCAACCATAAAACAAGACATACTCTTTTTTATTTGAGTATGTCTTTAAAACTCGCTTAAAAATTGCGTGTTCAACTAAACAGCATTTCTTAGTCAGGCTTAAAACTATCTCTCAAGCTAACAATCTCATTAAACACTGGCTTTTCTGACGTATGCAGCTTACTATCAGCTACAAAATACCCTTCACGTTCAAACTGGAAACGGCTTCCTGCTTCACAATTAGCAAGTGAAGGCTCAACTATGGCATCAAGCTCAGTTAATGAGTTGGGATTTAACGCATCGTGAACATCGTCAACACTACTTGGATCTTCTACGCTAAACAAATGATCATATAACCGTATTGTAGCCGGCACCCCATGACTTGCAGATACCCAATGAATAACACCTTTTACTTTTCGGTCTTCTGGGTTTTTACCTAAGGTGGTCTTATCAATCGTGGCTTCCAATGCTACGACATCTCCATTATCATCTAAAACATGGTTAGTCACTGATAATACATAAGTATTTCGTAAGCGTATTTCAGTCTTTTCAGGAGACAAACGTTTGTAACCTTTTGGAGGTTCGAGCTCATAGTCCCCTTGATCAATATAGATGGTATCTGTAAATGGAATCTCACGCTCACCCATATCAACATTAGGATGTTTTGGCTGAGTTAACCATAGTGTTTTGTTGGCATCATCATATCGCGCAGTCACACTCTCAGCTTTTAAATCTTGCCACTCGCTGATTGCTTTATCAAAATTTGTTATTGTAACTTTAAGTGGCTTTAAAACTGCCATACCACGAGCTGTGGAATTTTCTAATGATTGACGAACACTAAACTCTAACAACCGAAAGTCAACAACACTATCCGCTTTGGTGATACCTACACGCTCACAAAAATCTCGCAGACCTTCAGGCGTATAACCGCGTCGACGCATACCGGCGACAGTTGGCATTCGTGGGTCATCCCAGCCCTCTACAATCTCTTCATCAACCAATTGTTTAAGCTTACGTTTACTGGTTAAGGTATGATCCACATTTAAGCGACTAAATTCATATTGATGCGGCGCTCTATAGATACCTCCTTTTTCACCAATTTTTTCAATTACCCAATCATAGAATGGACGGTGATCTTCAAATTCAAGGGTACATAGCGAATGGGTTACCTTTTCGATGGCATCTGATAAAGGATGCGCAAAATCATACATAGGGTAGATACACCATTTATCACCCGTTTGATGATGTTCTTGATGAAGTACACGATAAATCACTGGATCTCGCATATTCATATTAGGGCTGTCCATGTCAATTTTGGCACGTAGCACCGCTTCACCATCTTCAAACTTACCTGCGCGCATATCTTCAAATAACTTTAGATTATCTTTAATACTCGCATCACGTTGTGGAGACGGCGTACCAGGTTCTTTGAACGAACCTCGATTGTCTTTTATTTGTTCTGGTGTTTGTAGATCAACGTAAGCGTCGCCTTGTTCTATTAGCTGAACCGCCCACTTATACAATTGATCAAAATAACCTGAAGCATGTTGTGGCTCCCCTACCCAATCAAACCCCAACCACTTCACATCTTTTTCGATATTATCAATATAATCTTGTTTTTCAGCCAACGGGTTGGTGTCATCGAAGCGTAAATTGCACACGCCACCGAATTCGTTTGCCACACCAAAGTTAAGACAAATAGATTTAACATGTCCCAAGTGCAGATAACCATTTGGCTCAGGCGGAAAACGTGTGACGATTGTATCGTACTTGTTCTCGGCTAAATCATCTCTAATAATATGACGTATAAAATCATTTTTTTGAATGTCTTGAGTGCTATTTGAAGAATTGCTATTTACAGATTTGCTATTTGCAGAATTGCTGTTATTTTTAGGGTTGCCAAGGTTGCCTTTGACGCTGTTCGCATGACTCATAAACGCGTGCTCCTGTCACTTAAATTAGGAAGATTTATATTTGGATAGATAGAAGGTGATTTAAAAACTAGATTTTTAAAATACATCATTAAGCCTATTCTAACAGGTTTACCAAACCCTGTAACAGCTAGACACATGACATCAATAAAAAAAGGCGTTAGACTATCGCCTTTGATAACTTAATCGCTAATAACTTATTGTATAATTGCTTTTATACCTAATTACTTTGATCAAGAATAGCTTTGTTCAAAAAAACTTTAATTTCTGATATCTATATTTTGGAAGTCACTAATAGTTTTTATATATAGCCTGTTATCAAAATAATTGTTATTAAAAATAAATTTGAAAGTTACAAACCATCTAAAAGCTAATTAACGTTTGGTAATTAACAAACCATCGAGGGTGAAATGATTGCATTAAGAAATTTTGGCATAGGTGGTTTTTTACTACCCATGTTCCTTATGGGCTGTGCCAACTCAAACAACCATGTCAATGATAGTGTCCACGAAAATGACGCTATCTCTAAAACCAATTATAAGGAGACTCAAATGAGCGAACATCCAGTCGTACAACTTAACACTTCAATGGGTGACATTACTATTGAACTAAATGAAGAAAAAGCACCGAAAACGGTTGATAACTTTATTAACTATGTTGAGTCAGGTCATTATAACGGTACTATTTTTCATCGTGTTATACCAAACTTTATGATTCAAGGTGGTGGTATGGACGCAAATATGAAAGAAAAATCGACTAACGCACCGATTGAAAATGAAGCGGACAACGGCCTTAAGAACGAAGAAGGTTCAATTGCCATGGCACGTACTCAAGACCCACATTCAGCTACCAGTCAATTCTTTATCAATGTAAATGACAATGGTTTCTTAAATCATACTGGTAAAAACATGCAAGGTTGGGGCTATACTGTATTTGGCAAAGTGACCGACGGCATGGATGTTGTTAAGAAAATCGAAGGTGTATCTACTGGACGTTCTGGTATGCATGCCGATGTGCCTAATGAAGCTGTAGTCATCAACACAGCGACAGTCGTTAGCAAATAATGCCTTAACAAGTTATTAACAACGCTCGATAACATTAGCTCAATATTATTTATTAAAATTTATTGATTAAAAAAAGTAAAAATGACTTATTCAGACATTTATGACACCGATAGACCTTATGTTATCAATTATAATCACTTTATAACCACACGCCCGCATGATATAAAGCGTGTGTTTGTTAGTGATTTACATTTGTCAGCTGAGGAGCCTGCATTAGTGCAGGCTTTTTCAGCTCTATTAGATGACTGTTGTCAGTTACCTAACCTTGATGAGCTTTATATACTCGGGGATTGGTTTGATATTTGGATTGGTGACGATGCCTATTTAAGCTTATCTGATGCTCAAAAACAGAGACATTGGTTAACCCCACTTTTTTTTCAATTAAAGCAATTACACACAACAGGTTGTCAAACCTACGTGATGCATGGCAATAGAGATTTTCTAATCTCACAAGATCTATGCGACACCTTTCATGGTCAACTTATTAAAGAACCTTATACATCAAAAATTGGCAGCTTAACAGTAAGGCTTGAGCATGGGGATGCGCTTTGTACAGACGATGTGGCATATCAGCGCATGCGCAAGGTCTTACGCTTTCGACCAATAAAATGGGGACTGTTAAGACGTTCTATATCCCAGCGTGAGAAACTCGCTGACAAAATTCGAAAAAGAAGTGCCTCAGATAAATCATCCAAAAATGAGTTGATTATGGATGTTAATTATGCAGCAGTCGACAAAGCTATCCATAAGGTAGATGTCCTTATACATGGACATACCCATCGACCCGCTTGTCATCAAACGATGGATGATAAACCTCGCTATGTATTAGGCGATTGGAGAGTACTTAATACTGACAAACTCATTTTCGATCATAAGCAAAGTAGTCTTGAGCAAAGCAATCTTGAGCAAAGCAATCTTGAGCAAAATAATCTTGAGCAAAGCAGTCATTTTATAAAAAAAGCATTAAATATAAACCATGACAACCCCAAACTTAACGATGATAAATTAAAGCTTACTCATTCATCTAAAGGTTATGTAGAGGCAGTTATAGGAATAACTACATTAGAGCCTGATATTTTAGAACCTAGTACTTTAGAACCTAGTACTCTTAATCATGAACAGTCACAACTATCAGAATCTGAAAACTTCCAATTGGTGCGCTTTAAGCACAAACTACGCACTGTTTAATTAAACTATTTTAGGTTAACCAGTGTTAAGTTGCGGATGTTTAATTCAACAATTGCTAATTAGAGCAATTAATTTTAGGCAATTTAATCCAAAAGTTTAAAAAAATGTTGTCTGTAATGCTTTAATTCTCTAATGGAGTCCCGAATATCGTCCATTGCTAGATGCGATCCCGTCTTTTCAACCCCTTTGAGTACGTCTGGTCGCCACCTATAACAAAGCTCTTTGATTGAAGATACATCTAGATTTCGGTAATGGAAAAACTTTTCCAGTGCTGGCATCTGCCTTGCCAAAAAGCGGCGGTCTTGACAGATAGAATTGCCACACATCGGCGATTTGCCTTCATCAACCCATTTATTCAAAAATGCTATCGTACCTGCCTCAGCTTCTTGTAACGTCACTTGGCTTCTACGAACTCTATCAATTAAGCCAGATTCGCCATGTTGTTTCGTATTCCATTCATCCATCGCGTTTAGCTTCTGATCTGAAACTTTGATGGCATAAACAGGGCCATCAGCCAATACATTAAGATCATCATCAGTCACGATAGTCGCAATCTCTATAATATCATCGTGCATGGTATCAAGCCCAGTCATCTCAAGGTCTATCCATACCAAACCTTTTTTACCTTGGTTTTTAATTTTTATTTTGTTAGGGTGGTTGGTCGTTCCCATTATTAATCCTATTTTATGAAATTAAGCCTTTCAAAATATCATCTATAATCAATGAAGTCTGAAATGGTTACACGCTAATCGAATGAACATACTTGTGAACTTAATATGCAGTTAGCTAAGCTAGATTAATACCGTAGCCGTTTAGTTATTCACTGACTGTATGAGATTTTTAGAATGTCTATAGTAACAAATTTCATGCAGAGACTTCATACAATTCTAGTTATTAAGCTTTAGAATTATAAAACATAGTAAATTCTACTACATTTTATAATCGGCTTTTCATACCGAATTTAATTAATTAATTCATCCCAACATTAAACACGGTAATCAAATAATATGGCGCTAATAAGACAACGCAAACTTACTAAACAACAGCTTCGCCGCATTAGTAAAAAGCAAGACCAACAGCAAGACTTAGACAATGATAGTCTAATGGATGGTGTTGTTATGGCGCACTATGGTAAGCAGCTTGAAGTACAGGTTACGTCACTTCCAAAACATATACCTGAACCGCCTATTGTAGCTGAGGGTGAGCCTGAGCCCTTTTGGCAAGAGATGAAGATGCATGACATATGGCGCTGCCACGCCCGCACTAATCTTCCTATGCTGGCCACAGGAGATAAGGTGCGCTGGACGGCTGACCCAAATACTGGGTTTGGTCGAATCGAATCTGTTCAAAACCGTACCTCTATCATCTCACGTCCAGATCGATATCATAAACTAAAACCAGTGGCTGCAAATATTGATATTTTAGCCATTGTATTTGCACCTTTACCCGCCGCCGCACCTGGTCTTATTGATAGATATTTGGTTGTTTGTCATCATGCGGGAGTGACCCCATTATTAGTATTAAATAAAGCAGATTTATTGAATAATGAAGATCATGCCCCTACTGAAAACCTATTAATTGAATACAAAAATCTAGGCTATGAAACTGTATTAACTGCTGCTCCTTGCCCTGAGAACAGTCTTTATCAGTCTGCACAGTTAGAACCATCAGCATCTCAATCAGCGTCTAAATTAGACAATGACACCACCCAAGACTCACTTGTGGAGCGGATCATTAGTGTCGATGAGCTACAGCACAAAATTAAAAACAAGCTGGTAATCTTTGCTGGACAATCTGGTGTCGGTAAAAGCACCTTAGTAAACGCTATGTTGCCCAACTCCGATCAGAGCGTTAACGTTATCTCGACCAATTCAAAACTTGGTCAACATACAACAACGACAAGCTGTTTATTACCCTTTGTTCCGAATGATTTGTCTCAAGGGGGCATCGTAGATACGCCTGGTATACGTGAATATGGGGTATGGCATCTGACCCCAGAGGATGTCATTGCAGGGTTTAAAGAGTTATATCCACTTTCAGCGGACTGTAAGTTTCGAGACTGTAAGCACACTTACAATAGTAAAGGGTGTGCATTATGGCAAGCAGTTGATAACAATAAAGTACTAAAACGGCGCGTTGAGAGTCTCGTTAACTTACAAGCTGAAGCAGATACTCAGGATTATAGGTAATGTAAATACAGCATTATCAGCAGACGGTCGTTTAACTGTAAAAGGTTTAATATTAAGTCGCTTTTTAAAGCAGCGACTTTTATGGAAGCAGTGCGTCTTATAGAATATTTAAAACAATACAAGGTTAATGTAGGGTTGACTGTATTGTATGATGCATTCTAAGGTCTATCACGTTATAATATTATACATAAAGTTTATTATTGGAGAAGTGTTTTGTCATTAGATCGTTGGCTTGAATTTATGGGCAACCACCCATTTTTATTTGGTACTTTAGCTGTACTTTTGGTTCTATTTTTTGCAGTTGAGAATAAGAGAAGTGGTAAGAAGATATCACCTAATGCTTTGGGAACCCTTGTAAATTCTGAAAATGCACAGATTATTGATATACGTTCTAATAAAAAGTTTGAAACTGGTCACATACAAGGTAGTCGTAACATTCCATTTACGAGTCTTAAAGATCGGCTTACTGAAATTCAAGCGATTGACGCACCTATCGTGGTGGTATGTGATATGGGCATACAAGCAGGTGCAGCAATACAGATGATAGGTAAGCCTAATGTGTTCCGCTTAGATGGTGGCATAGGTGGTTGGCAAGCTGCAGGTATGCCTTTAGTCGGCGGCAAGTCTACCAAAGGTAAAACCATTAATAGCAAAGCTAAAGCGCGTTAATTATTAATTTTAATTTTGTTTGATTTAATACCCTGAATTTACACCGTATATTGACGTCCCCTATTGACACAAAAGTATTTTATTTAAATTTGTCTATAAACTCACTATATACAATATAAGGATTTATCATGACTGCTACTGTAACGGTCTATACTACCCCAATTTGTCCATATTGCACCAATGCAAAACAACTTTTAAATTCTAAAGATATTGAATTTGAAGAGATTGGCATGCATGACATCAGCTCTGATGAGCGTATGAATCTTATGAAAAAAACTAATAACTATCGTACTGTACCGCAAATATTTATTGGTGAAACGTTTATTGGTGGATTTGATGAGCTTAATCAATTAAACCAGGACGGTAAACTTGATGAAATGGTTAATGCTTAATCGTATTATGTTAAGGTGCTACTTGTACCTTGATGATTAAGATTTAATTTTTATTTACTCTCATTATCTTCATATTTTTATTTATTTTTTTAATTTTAATAAAAAGGACAACTATCATGGCAGAGCAAGAACAAGCACAACCTCAATTGGCATTAGAACGCATCTACGTAAAAGATATGTCTCTTGAAGTTCCAGGTGCTGAAGTATTTACTAAGGAATGGCAACCAGAGCTTGATATTAACTTAGCTACGGACGCTAAAAAACTTGATGATGATCATTATCAAGTTATATTAACAGTAACCGTTAATGCTCAAAACTCAGGTGAGCCAGCTTTTATCGCTGAAGTGCATCAAGGTGGTATCTTCTTATTAAAAGACATCCCAGAAGATCAAATGGGTCAAATCCTAGGCGCATATTGCCCTAACGTATTATT
The DNA here is from genome assembly GCF_057396255.1 of Psychrobacter sp. CX21. Classification (NCBI taxonomy): domain Bacteria; kingdom Pseudomonadati; phylum Pseudomonadota; class Gammaproteobacteria; order Moraxellales; family Moraxellaceae; genus Psychrobacter; species Psychrobacter sp. CX21. The sequence goes on from NZ_JBXYJG010000009.1 coordinate 47,457, forward strand.
CCCATACGCTCGCGAAGTAATTAGTGATATCGTGACCCGTGGTAGCTTCCCACAATTACTTTTAGCTCCTGTTAACTTTGATCAAGCTTATGCACAAAGCCAACAGCAAGTTCAAGGTAATGCTTAAACATTCAGATATGCACTATTTACAGATATGCACTATTTAAGGTTTAACGCTATAGTGTCTAATCCAACTGAATGTTAAGCTGAATATATCTTGTTCAAGACTTAGCTTAAATACTTATATTTGAATAAATTAAAAAGACCGCTTTTTGCGGTCTTTTTATATTTAATCTATTACAAGGGCGTGTCTATAATAGAGGCAACCCCTGTAAGTATCTCCTAATACTATAGTCAAAGAACTTTAAAGTAGTCACATGGCAACCGAGTGAAAGTACTACTAGGGTAGGATTAACGAGGTTAACATTGTGACTCTTTACAAGTTCGCTGACTATATGAATAAAAAGCTTCGAACAAAAAAAAGCTTCTGCATATACAGAAGCTTTTTTTATTGATGTTACTTATCGTACTAAAACTAATAAACTACCCTTTTAAAGCTTTTAGAATATTATTCTTAACCACTTCAATGTCTTTAGTACCATCAAACTGATGATATTGAGCAGCATCTGGGTTTTGATTCGCTTTTTTCTGATAAAAGTCGACAAGTTTAGAGGTTTGATCGTGATAGGTAGCTAAGCGATCTCGGATAGTCTCTTCTTTGTCATCTTCACGTTGTATTAGTGGCTCACCCGTCACATCATCAACGCCTTCTTCTTTAGGAGGATTGTGAATCATATGATACACACGTCCGGATCCAGGATGTTGACGACGGCCAGAAAGACGATTAACTATTTCATTGTCTGGCACACTTATTTCAACCACATGATCAATGTCTACACCCGCATCTACTAAGGCAGCCGCTTGTGGTATAGTGCGCGGAAAACCATCAAAAATACAACCATTGGCACAGTCCGGCTTAGCGATACGTTCTTTGACAAGATTGATGATTAGGTCATCGGATACTAACCCGCCCGTCTTCATGATACTTTCCGCTTTCTTACCGAGCTCTGTTCCTTCTTTAATAGCAGCGCGCAGCATATCTCCTGTTGAAATCTGAGGGATATCGAATTCTTTTGAGATAAATTGAGCTTGGGTACCTTTACCCGCCCCCGGAGGTCCTAGCAGTATAATACGCATCATAAGTTGTTATCCTCTTGGTTTAAGTGATAGGTAATTTATGTCTTTATATAAACCTACATCACAGTGTTTAGCTATTAGTTGTCTAGTACTTTATGGCTTAGCGCTAATGGTCTTGAAATTTTGAGTACTAAACTTAGTTGTCTTGAACTTTTGTAGTTTTAAGCTACGTAGCCTATTATTTCACCATGTTTTATTTTAAATAAAACGCTAAATACTGGCATCTTATTGTATAGTCAGAAAAATACTAAACGGTTACGGGGTTAACCTTGTTAAGCCTAATATAGTAGTACTTGCACTCGGTAGCCTTGTCACCATTTTAGATTCCTTTGACTGTATTATGAGCCGCTAAATATAATGAACAAATACCATACCCTGCACTTTAATAAAGCTCAAGCTATTTAATTCATTTAATGCAATATAACTGACACTTAGTGGTCAAATATTTTGTTGAATATCTGGTCAATTATACCTTTCTAATTAAACTAGGTAAATTTAGCAGTCCAACTCTCTCAATCAGCTTAAGGTACTTGCTGATTTATCTCGATTGCTACTTTAGGTAGTGTATTTGAACCATCATATGCTAACGGAATATTATCAGCCGCTAAATCGCCCGCTTCTTTAATTGCCTGTCCTGATTTACTTATACGAGCTGTCACTACTAGGTCTGCGTTCTGGTCAATTGCTGCAGATAACGTGCGTGAGGGCATCATTGCATCATTATCAGACAATTGTAATTTATAGCCATCTTCGGCTCGTGTAATATCTGCCGCTGGTAACCGTTTGACCGCAATAGGTGCACCGCCGCTGGCTTCTCTAATCGTAACATATAGCACGTCATTAGGCTCTACTAGCGGATACAAGCTTGGGTTTAATAATACAGTGATAGCAACTCCGCTAGCTTGCGCATCTGTTGGAGCTTGCGAATTAGACTGAGCTTGCTGATTTAAAGCATTTGAATGTATAGGGTCAGAAGATGACTCTGCATTAATACTTGCTCGCTTCTGAGCGGCAATACTATTACTTAATTTATCTAAGCTTTGCAGCGCATCGCTATGATCACCCTCTCTTGCTTCGATGCCAATACGTAACTTATCAATCCATTGCTGAGCTTGATCAAAGTTGCCTTCACGAGCTTCGGCCATAGCTATGAGCATTTGAGCGCCTTGATGATATGGATTGGTTCTTAAAACGCTATCAAGTGCTTTGCGGCCGTCTGGACCTAGCATACCACCGCTCGTAAAAAACTGTGTCTGAGCAAATCTCACTGCGATGTCTACATCTTCAGGGCTTAACCGATAGGCTCGAGCAAGGGCTTCCATCGCTTGCTCTTCAGCCTCAAAAGCTAAATAAACATCTGACAAACGTAACCAGCGCATAGCATCATGAGCATGATGATGGACATTGGTTTGTATTGCACCGAATAAACCTACATTATCATCAACGGCCCATTCGGGTGGACTATCAATTTTACCCGTTAATAGGTCATCAGCAACTTGACCTAACTTATCTTGCGCACTCCACAGTTCCATAACTGGCGTTCTATTCGAAGAGACTATATAAGCGAGAATCATTAATAAAGGTATACATAGTAATATTGTTAAACGTGCCTTAGGGCTTTTAGTAAAGGTACGTTCCTGTTGAGAGACAACGCTTTTGCGCGTCTGCTTATCAGCTTCTGTGATGACCTCTTTAGCCTCATCACCACTCGTTGGTTTTGAAATCTGGTCATCGCTGGCTAAAATAAGTTGGCGTTCAAGTTCTGTTTTTTGTACCTTAAACTCTTCTGCGCTCATGCCACCAGCATCGTAATCCGATTTTAATTCTTTTAAGCGCTCTTTAAAGACTTCTACATTGAGCGTAATAAGCTTATCGTTCTGTACAGATTTATCTGCTCTCAACCATGGAATCAATACTATTACGGCTAATAAGATTGCTAGTATGATTGCCAGCGCGATAAAAATCACTAACGTTGGCATGTTTTACTCCTTAAAGTTGAAACAGATATTAATAAATGATTTATATAACAATATTTAATAGAATTTATCAGGAATTTGAATCATCTGAACTATCTACAGTATATGAAGATTTACTATGCGGCTCGTTATGCTTTTTTAATAGCTCATTTAATCTAGACGCTTCATCTTCTGACAAATTAGACTCAAGCGTATCGGACGATTCTGCATTTAAATTCGACTCCCTAGCCATTCTAGCCATTTGTCTGCTGCTATTATGCGTCTTTCTTGTGCGCCAAAACCACCAAAACACGATCAACACTAAAAATATGGGCGGAAAATACCATAAGATCCACGTTGAAGGTCTTACAGGCGGCTTGTAACTAATAAAATCCCCATAACGCTCATACATATACTCACGTATTTGCGCATCCGTTTGACCCGCCATAACCATCTCATAGGTTTTTCGCTTTAAATCTTGAGATATCTGTGAATCAGAGCCCGCTAGATTTTGATTTTGACACTTTGGACAACGAAACTCTTCTATCAATGCTTTGTATTGCGCTTCTTGACGCGGACTGTCAAACTCATAGACTTCAATGGCAGCACTAGCAAAACTACTCCAGCCGAACATACTGATAGTAATAACAATCACACTGATTAGTTTAAAGGCATTCGTTCGAAATTTAGTAACAAAATCGTTGGTTTGTATACTCATTTACACACCTCAGCAATCTGTGCCGTAACCTCTGGCGTACTTAAATCAAGATTTTCATTACCTAATTCACTCAACAATTCCATACATGGCTTTATACGCGCTTGCCAATTTTGCTCATGAATTTCCCCAACAATGTGCTGACGTATATTTCCTTGAGTATCAACGATAAAGCTTTCAGGCGCACCTGTTAGACCTAAATCTATCGCAAAACTTCCAGAATAATCTCTAAAGCTAAATAGAAAAGGGTCTCCGCCACGGCTGATGTAACCTCGAGCATCTTCTAATTCATCTTTGTAATTAACACCGACCATAGGTACTTGACGATTACGCAGTTCCATCAAAAAAGGATGTTCTACAATACAAGTTGGGCACCATGATCCCCACACGTTTATTAGATAAGGTGATCGGGGCAAATCACTGTTCGTCACCATAGTTGATGGATCTGATAATAACGGTAAGTTAAATTCTGGTACTGGTCTATTTATTGCATTATCGATGACAACATCAGTAGGCTTACCTAGCTTGGCAAACAGCATAACGATTAATCCGACAAATACGATAAAAGGGATTAAGAACCAAACTTTCATCTGTGACTTTTTCATGACTGGATCTGACATTTTAAACTCTCTAAATGCTCATTTTAAGGGTGAAAGATCGTCTAAATGGTTTAATAAAGAACATGAAGCATTCGAAATTTATATCATAATAAGCAGGATATAATGTTTTATTGGCAAAACGATTATAAAAAATTATGTTGATATCAACCTTAAGCCATCCGAACTATCAAGTCTTTTTATTAAGTCTTCCAAATCTATAACTTCACTTGCATTTTAACTTAAGATGACTTTGGATCTTTAACTTTTAAGACCTTCTCTTAAGACGATAACGTCGATCTAGCATACTTAGCACGCTACCTAAAGCCATTACTAAGGCGCCTAACCATAACCACGACACCATTGGCTTAACATAAATACGTACGGCCCATTTGCTATTGGGATCTTTCGGATTTATTGGTTCACCTAATGCCACATATAAATCTCTTAATAAAGTAGTGTTAATACCCGCTTCTGTCATCGGCATACGGCTAACGACGTAATTACGCTTTTGTGGATATAAAGTAGTCACATATTTATTGTCTTTTTCAACTCTAATTTCAGCTTGAGTAGCATCATAATTTTTGGCTCGAACGTTTTCAAAATTAACAAGTGAGAAACTATAGTTACTAACCTCCTCTTGATCACCCACGGTCATAGCAACATCTCTTTCAACGCTCATCGCACTGGTGACTCCAATGCCTAGTGCCAGAATCAAAACCCCAATATGAGCGACCTGCATTCCCCAATAGCTTAGTTTCAAACGTTTTAAACCATTCAAAAATGAAGTCGCATTACGAGTTTTGTCTTTAATGTCATTTAAAGACCAACCTAAAACCCAGATACACAATAGCGCCGTTAATAAAATTTGCAGATTTAAGCTGTGCGTAAATAGATAAGTTAGTATGCCTGCCAAAAGCGCACTACTAACTAATATCGTTAAACCAATACCCATTAAAGGACGTTTTTCACGCTTCCAGCGTATATTTGACCCCATACCCATGGCTAATAATAAAAGCCATGTCAAAGGTACAAATAACGCATTAAAGTAAGGAGGCCCAACTGATACCTGACCGAGATTAAACGAATCAGCAATAATTGGATAGAGCGTCCCAAGTAACACCACTAAAGTTGCCACTAGAATAATAATATTATTGATAACTAATAGGGTCTCACGCGACAACAACTCGTAATGGCTTTCGACAGTCAGCTTCCATCCACGTACCGCAAATGCGATTAGTCCTGCGCCGATGACAATACCTAAAATAGCCAAAATAGCTAGACCACGCGTCGGATCAGCGGCAAAAGAGTGGACAGAAGTAATCACCCCTGAACGTACCAAGAAAGTTCCTAATAAGCTTAGAGCAAAAGCAAAAATAGCCAACATGATAGTCCATGCTTTAAAGACACCGCGTTTTTCAGTAACGGCTAGCGAATGGATTAAAGCAGTACAAGCAAGCCAAGGCATCAATGACGCGTTTTCCACAGGGTCCCAAAACCACCAACCGCCCCAGCCAAGTTCATAATAGGCCCACCAAGAGCCTAGCGCGATACCTAAAGTCAAAAACCCCCAAGCAGCCAATGCCCAAGGGCGAGACCAGCGTGTCCAAACCGCATCTAAACGACCAGCCCATAAAGCGGCCATACAAAAAGCAAAAGGTACTGCCATACCCACATAGCCCATATATAGCATGGGTGGATGAAAGATGAGACCTGGATCTTGAAGCAATGGGTTTAAGTCGGCGCCATCTACTGGAATATTAGGTAAGGTGCGATCAAACGGTGAGGAGGTGAAAATTAACATCAGCAGCATCATGATCTGCACAGCACCCAATATGACGAGCACTCTTGCGCGCATATTTAATGGTAAGCCGCGACTAAACCATGCAACCAACGCTGTCCACGCACCCAATATAGTAACCCAAAGCAGCAGTGAGCCTTCATGACCGCCCCATGTGGCAGAGAGTTTATAATACCAAGGCAAAAGTGAATTGGAATGTTGAGCAACATACACTAAGCTGAAATCATTATAGTAAAATCCAGCCATGAGCGTTAAAAATGAGGTAAATATAGCCACAAATTGAGCCCAAGCCAAACTTGGCGCCAAACGCTGTAAATGAGGTTGATAACGCAGGATACCAAATGTCGGTAACACTACTTGCAATAATGACAGCACCATGGCCGCAACTAACGCAAAATAACCTAACTCAGTGATTAACATATTCTCTCGCCCTAATTACGCTGTGTATCTATGAATAGTTTTGAATTACAGTTATTAAAACTAAAGCCTTTACTGATATAGACGTATATATTTAATGGATTTCTACTTTGGCAGGACACAATACTTCTAACGACTCTTAAAGTCCATGTGTTGAAGCGCTATCTACTTAAAATAAATGTTGTAAAATGGCTTTGTCTTGAAATTGATTTGAATAACCAGTGTCTTTTATTAAAAAATGCCTTTACTTAAAGTCGATGAGCAAAGACACCCTAAATTTTATGATATTTTAACCGCTTACTGGGAAGAAGACCAATATAAGATGTAGCCAACCTGCCAAAAAGCCTGTAACCCCGCCTAAGATGATTAAGGTAGTTTCATCCTCTCTGAAAGCTGGACGCAGCAAGTTTTGGAACTCATGAGAAGATAAGGCCTTAATACGCTCGCAGAACATGCCATATATTTTGCTGGCACGGCTTTCATTTAAGCCAGGGTCTCTTATTGGAATCATTGTTGCATCAATAGATTTATCAATAATCGTATTTTTAAGTTGACCCAGCTCACGACGTCCTAAACCTATACGTAATGCCGTGTTGACTACTGGCGACTCTAATAACTCGTATAAGTGACTCTTCATGAGATCTCTGGTCTGAGCAGACCTTTCGCCATACATCATCTCATTCATGATATTTTCTAGCGTCACCAAATCTCTAACCACAATCTCTGCGAACACCTCAGACACTTCAGGCTGACGCTTCATAAAACCGCCTTGCCAATAATAGGTATCTATTTGCGGCAAGACTGGCATGATATATGGGAAGCCTTTGATACGTTTAAATAGTTTTAAATATTTTACAGGCTTTGGCTCAATGGGGTTAAACACCATCCAAATAGCAATCCAGTTCGTTAAAAACCCCCACACCGCCGCAAAAAACGGCACCGTCCAGTGCTGTGGCACCAAAACATAAATAAACATTTGCACAATACCAAACATAAAACCAATTAAAGCACTGATATGCCAGATGAAATTGATTTCTTTTTGACCCACTTTTAAAAACATATTGACCATTAATCGGCGGTCGTTTTCCATAGTGCGTACGATCATTTTGCGCATATCAACCAGCTCTTCGACATTATAAGTCATGTCTACAACTAGGTTCTTCATTATGGTGGGTAACTGCTCATGCGCGTGTGTGTAAATACGTCTTTTAAGCGCATAGGGCATATTGCTCCATAATGATGATGAACGCTCCATCATTATCTCATCGATGAGTTGATCCAAATTTGCATCAACACTCTTAGCGATGAAATCGGCCATCTCCTCAGGTTCCATAGCATTGAAGAACTCATCTAATGAACCGAGTTTTGATAAGGTTTGATCAACAATAACGCCCGAGATTTTTCCCGCCTTACGCGGTACGATACCTTGCCAGCCAATGCCTTGCCATCCATAAGGCAAATTTGGTATTTTTATACCCCAAAATTTGATGGGGTAAAATAGCATTTTTAATGCCATCCAAACATGCGCCCACGTCACAAATGCTGTCACAAAAGGAATCGTCAGCATTGCAAAGAATTCAGGATTAGAATTTAGAACTTGCCAGATAGAAGATAGCATGTTTGATATATCACTTATAAATACTTAGACTTTTAACTAAAGTAAAAATCTATTTCCATGTTTATTTTGAATTTTAAGCGCCGATTTTACCACATTCATTAGTGCTTAACTGATTAACCGATTACTTATCCTTGTAAACAGGGATAATAGCGCTATATAGACCTAAACTGCAACAATTTATAAGCAATAAATATAAGCCAATCAGTTCTATAGATTAATTACTGTGTCTTCTATGCAGATTCTTATAAATTTGCATAGCCACCTATTATTAGTTAAAACTCTTATAAGATTAAGAATCTCTTATAAGGATTAGACGATGTGATATAATTTATTTTTAATCTGCAAAGTATGTGTTTGATAAAAATTGTATTAATATCAAATAAATTTGATGTCTAATAATCCAACGCTCCCCTTTTTATCTTATCTAAGTCTGTAAAGTAAAAACCTTCATGAATAAACCCATAGCAACCGATACTCGCCAAGAAAATCGAGTATTTTTGAATCGAATCATTTTTGCTGCCTTATTTATAGCTTTAGGTCTTATAGGTCTAATGGTTCGCTATTGGTATTTGCAAGTACATTCTTACGAGAAATATACCACTCAGGCAGATAATAATCGCGTTAAGTTAATCTCCGACCCCCCCTCTCGTGGTTACATTTATGATAGAAATGGGCACTTACTAGCTGACAACAAGCCCGTTTTTACGGTAATGCTGAGTCCCGATGAGGTCAAAGATCCTGAGCGTACGCTAAACCTACTTGCCCCCATATTTGATCTTACCCAAGAAGATATTCTGGATATTTTAGCGCGTATTAGTAAAAACAAAAAAAATGACCCAGTGGCGGTAAAAATTGATATAAATGAAACTCAGATGGCGCAGTTTAGTGAGCGTAAGCCGTTTTTCAAAGGTGTGAATATTCAAAGTAAACTGACTCGTTATTATCCTTATGATGAGCTGTTTGCGCATGTCATTGGCTATGTGGGGCGTATCAATGATAAAGAGACCAAAGAGATCGATAAAGACCTTTACGCAGGTACAGATCTGATCGGTAAAATTGGTATCGAAAAGTATTATGAAGAATTACTCTTAGGTCGACCAGGTTATCAAGCTGTCGAAACTGATGTGCATGGTGAGATTATTCGCAAGCTTGAAAGCACCCCGCCAGTGCCCGGTAACGATATATATTTAAGCTTAGACTATGGTTTACAAAAGGTAGCTCAAGAACAGCTTGATGGCCGCCGCGGTGCTATTGTAGCCATTGACCCTCAAAATGGCGATGTTCTAGCGTTTGTTAGTAACCCAAGTTTTGATCCAAATCCCTTCATATCGGGAATTTCATTTGACGACTATGGAGCGTTGCGTGATGATCCCGATCAGCCCCTTTATAATCGTGCGCTCCAAGGCATGTACCCTCCTGCCTCTACTATTAAGCCCTTTGAAGGGCTGTCTGCCATACATTACGGTGCGATGGGCTGGAACGATACAATTTATGATCCAGGCTATTTTACCTTACCTGGTGACAGTCACCGCTTTCGAGATTGGAAGCGTGGGGGGCATGGTACTGTCAACTTAACCAAGTCTATCGTTATGTCAGTCGATACCTATTATTATAAGTTATCTTATAAACTTGGGATTCAGCGCCTTCATGATTGGATGATAAAGTTTGGCTTTGGATCCAAAACTGGGATTGATTTACCGCATGAGAAATCTGGAATAATGCCCTCTCCTAAATGGAAAGAAGAGACGTATGGCAAAGCGTGGCTTCCAGGCGAAACTATTTCTGTTAGTATCGGTCAAGGTTATTTTTTAGCGACTCCTCTTCAGGTGGCTAATGCAACTGCAATGACCGCCAATTCAGGCAAAATTTTAACGCCTCATATGCTAAAGCGATCCGAGGGTGCTGCTGAGGTTCATCCCATTGATAAACCAACGGGTGTCATAGAGTTTAATGGCTCAAATTCAGACTGGCTTAAAATGCAAAACGCGATGGAACAAACCATTAAACGTGGTACAGGTCGTCGAATTTATACGCCCAAATATCGGATTGCAGGAAAAACAGGAACCGCACAAGTTAAGTCGATTGCTCAAGGTAAAAGTTACAATAAGAATGAGCTCGATAAGCGTCACTGGGATCATGCTTGGTTTACTGGGTTTGCACCCGTTGAAAAACCAAGTATCGCCCTCTCTATATTGGTAGAAAATGGGGGTGGCGGTAGTAAAACGGCGGCACCTATTGGGCGTGCTTTATTCGATTATTGGGTATTGCGACGTGAAAATAATCCTATTTTACCGCCGACAGCTGATGAGCTTGCCGAAATAAAAGCGCAAAAAGCACTTGATAAAGCAAAACTCGAAGCGCTGCGAGAAGCAGAAGAAAATCAAAGTGAGCTTGGTGAACAAATAGAGAGTACTGGTAATTAGGGTCTGTTGAACAGATATAATTAAAGAACAAAAATAGTTAAACAATAATTAATATATTAATAGCAAATAGTATTTATAAAATTTGTCTTACATGGTAATAATCTTGAGAACCTCATGTCCAAATCCAAAAACAAGTCTGGCGGCGACAGTCAGGTGCGCATTATCGGCGGTCAGTATAAAAGACAATGGATACCTTTTATTAATGCCCCTGGATTAAGGCCCAGTCCTGACCGGTTAAGAGAAACCCTATTTAATTGGATACAGTTTGATCTTCACGAGGCTACTGTTTTGGATGCCTGTGCAGGAAGTGGTGTATTAGGACTTGAAGCTTTATCGAGAGGGGCTGGTCATGTCACTTTCATTGAGATAAAAGCACAGCAAGCAAACCTTATTAAGCAGACGGCAGAAAAGCTAAATATTAATACTAATAAATTCACGGTAATGATTGGAGATGCCATATCCATTTTACCAAGGTTGTCTGGCTCTACTTGTGACGGCATTACTAACATAGCCGTTTCTAACCAAGCAGTTCATAACATGGTATTCGATGTAGTGTTTATAGACCCTCCCTACGATCTTGACCTATGGGTACCTATGTTAACCACATTACTACAAAAAAATCTCGTACATTCTGAGTCATTATTATATATAGAAGATAGACGCCCTTTAGCTGAGACATTAGCGCTCTTAGATAGGAGTTATCAGGTATTGAAGACCACCAAAGTGGGTCAAATATATGCAAGTTTGATTCAATTAGAAATATAATTTCATATTACGGTCAAATATATCTTCAAAAAGCCTTAGTATTTAACGGTATTGGGTTGCATTTTCATTCAGTAATGCATACAATGTGCGTCTGTTTTTTGAGAGCCCCGTTTCCCCCAACACTCTCAACTAAGGTGGGATAGCCTACCTGTATTGATATAGAAAGCTATTTCACACGACAACTCAAGGTCAAATCATGAAAACATTAAGTGCAAAGCCTGCTGAAGTAACTCACGACTGGTATATCGTTGATGCTGAAGGTAAAACATTAGGCCGTCTTGCTACCCAAATTGCAGCTCGTCTGCGCGGTAAGCATAAGCCCTCATTTACCCCTCACGTTGATACTGGCGATTATATCGTTGTTATTAATGCAGACAAAATAACAGTTACTGGTAAAAAAGCTCAAGACAAAAAGTATTATCGTCACAGCGGATACCCTGGCGGCATTAAAGAAACCAACTTTAATAAGTTGATTGCTCATAAGCCTGAAGATGTTCTTTTAAAAGCTGTAAAAGGCATGTTGCCTAAAGGTCCTCTTGGTTATGCCACTATCAAGAAGTTGAAGCTATATGCGGGCACTGAGCATCCTCATGCCGCACAGCAGCCTCAAGAACTAGACATTTAATCGCATAATCAGGAGCAAATTATGGAACGCAATTACGGAACAGGTCGTCGTAAAACCTCAACAGCTCGTGTATTTTTATCAAAAGGTACGGGCAATATAGTTATTAACGGCAAACCACTAGATGAATACTTTGGTCGTGAAACATCACGTATGGTTGTTCGTCAGCCTCTAGAATTACTAGATGCAGGTGAAAGCTATGACATTTACGCTACGGTTAAAGGTGGTGGTATTAATGGTCAAGCCGGTGCTATTCGTCATGGTATTACTCGTGCATTGATTGAATCTGACGAAACCTTAAAGCCTGCCCTTAAAGAAGCTGGCTTCGTTACTCGTGATTCACGTCAAGTTGAACGTAAGAAATTGGGCCTACGTAAAGCACGTAAGCGTCCTCAATTCTCGAAACGTTAATCTGTTGTTTGAGCTATTATCGGCTTATCTAATAAAAAACCCTTGTTGACTCAAGGGTTTTTTTATTTTTGCAGAACCGAATTTATTTTATTACTAAAATAGCTTAGAATAGACACAATTAGTAATATTAGGCAAAGCCAAAATTATTCAATATTTAGTAAAGCAGACTATGTATACTATATATTAGAGATAATAATAGACAATCTAGTTATATAGTCTCACTAAATTTGAATGATACATACCAGTTTGAAATAGCGATGTTTATCTTATTCGTTATTTCATGACTTTTATCTGGAGGAAGTTGTTAATGAGCCATGCCGAAGGCGTCAATATAAAACGCCGTAGAGTTCTTATCGCTTCTACTGCAGCTATCGGTGCAGTAGGGGTTGCTTCGGTGGCCACACCATTTGTTAGATCTTGGTACCCCAGTGCTAAGGCAGAAGCTGCAGGCGCTGCTGTTACTCAAGATATCAGCGCTATCGAAGATGGCCAAATGATCGTGGTTAAATATCGTGGTAAACCTATATTTGTAGTTAAGCGTACTGCAGAGATGGTAGATACCTTGGATGAGGTAGTCCCTTTTCTAAGTGATCCTGATTCTACAGAGTCTATACAACCTGAATACGCGCAGAATAAAATTCGCTCACGCGAACCTGAGATTTTGGTCGTTGAAGGTGTATGCACTCACTTAGGATGCGCACCTAACTATCGACCAGAAGTAGGTGCTGCTGATTTGGGTGGAGACAGTTGGTATGGGGGATTCTTCTGCCCATGCCATGGTTCTAAATATGATCTCGCGGGCCGAGTTTATAGCGGTGTTCCTGCACCTACCAATCTACCTATTCCTGATTACAGTATTAGTGGTCCTATCTTAACTGTTGGGGAGTCGTAACTATGAGTATAGGAAAGAAAGTCATGGGCTGGGTTGACGCCCGATTCCCCGCTACTGAAACATATGAATATCATATGTCTAAGTACTATGCGCCAAAAAACTTTAACTTCTGGTATTTCTTTGGCGTGTTATCTATGATTGTTTTAGTCAACCAGTTAGTTACTGGTATTTGGCTTACAATGATGTTTAATCCAAGTGCTGAAGGTGCTTTTGCTTCTGTCGAATACATCATGCGTGATGTAAAAGGCGGCTGGTTGATTCGTTATATGCATTCCACGGGTGCATCCGCATTCTTTGTGGTAGTTTATCTGCATATGTTCCGTGGTATGTTATACGGTTCATATAAGAAACCACGTGAGCTAATTTGGTTAATTGGTATGGGTATTTATCTGTGCTTGATGGCTGAAGGTTTCTTCGGATATCTATTACCATGGGGTAATATGTCATTCTGGGGTGCTCAGGTTATTCTTAACTTACCTGCTGCCATTCCTGTTATTGGTGATGGCCTGGCTGAATGGGTTCGTGGTGATTACCTAATATCTGGAATCACATTGAATAGATTCTTCGCTTTACATGTTGTGGCAATTCCACTTGTATTGGTGGGCTTAGTATTTATTCACTTAGTTGCACTTCACCATGTTGGTTCTAATAACCCAGATGGTATTGATATTAAAAAGCTAAAAGATAAAAATGGTGTACCTTTAGATGGTGTTCCTTTCCATCCATACTATACCGTTCATGACATGGTTGGTATTGTGGTCTTCTTCATTATCTTCTTTGCAGTTGTGTTCTTCTTCCCTGAAGGTGGTGGTTTCTTCTTAGAGAAACCTAACTTTGAAGTTGCTAATGCGCTTAAAACTCCAGAGCATATCGCACCTGTTTGGTACTACACGCCTTTCTATGCAATCTTACGTGCTATTCCTGATAAGCTCGGTGGTGTTATAGGTATGGGTGGTGCTATTGCAATGTTATTCTTATTGCCTTGGTTAGATCGTTCTCCAGTTAGATCTATTAGATACAAAGGTATATTATCAAAAATCGCTTTAGGTATCTTTGTTGTTAGCTTTATTGTTCTAGGTTATTTAGGTGTTGCCCCTGCTACACCAGTTAATACTATCCTAGGCCGTATCTTTACTATTCTGTACTTCTTATATTTCTTATTGATGCCTATCTATACATCTATTGAGACGTGTAAGCAGCCACCTGAACGTGTTACTGGAGGTCACTAATGAGTGCTTTAAAAAAATCATTAACCGGCTTCGGATTTGGTGTTGCTTTATCGCTAGCTGCAACTACTTCTGCGCAAGCAGCGGGCGGTGGTGGATGCGGAACGTTCACCAATGCAAAGGGTGAAACCGAACATTTAGCCTGTAGTAGTGCTCCGATTGATTTTAACAATAAAGGGTCACTTCAACGTGGTGCTACGATGTTTATGAACTATTGTGTTGGCTGCCATTCAGCGAAATACGTTCGTCATTCCCGTATTGCACAAGATCTAGAAATACCACCCGAACTTGTTGAAAAATACCTAATGGTGACCACAGATCAAATCGGTGATCATATTGAAAATGGTATTGATCCAGAAGTTCAAGCGTCTTGGTTTGGTGCACCACCACCAGATCTGTCTTTAGAGACACGTTTACGTGGTGATGACTGGGTATATACGTATCTTTTAAGTTTTTATGAAGATCCTAGCCGTCCTTGGGGCGCTAATAACTTGGTCTTAAAAAATGCCGCTATGCCTCATGTTTTATTGAATTTGCAAAATGAACTCGGTGAAGAAGAATACCGTAATCGTGTTGGAGATTTAGTGAACTTTATGGCATGGATGGCAGAACCAGTACGTGAAGATCGCAAGCGTTATGGATACTTTGTGATACTTTTCTTGTTGGTATTGCTAATACCAGTTTACTTACTCAATAAAGAGTTCTGGAAAGATGTTAAGTAATCTTGTCATTAATAATAATAACTTGAATTTATAAGGTAATTTATACTTAATTTACTCTATAAATAATTAAAAAAGAGACGATATGATTATCGTCTCTTTTTTTGGTTTTAATTCGCTTAGTTAAATACCCTCAAACAAATCTATTTATATTATAGTCCAACAAGTCTAAATTGTTTACAAGGCAACCGAGTGCCAGTTTTACTTGTGTAGGCTTAGCGAGGTTCACGCTGTAACTATTAATTCACGATGTTACCATTAAGTAGTTAACTGACTATATTTAAGTCTCAGTTATGACAGTAATATATCAAACTAAGATTTTAGTTTGGATTAAATTAATCAAGCTATATTTTCAATGATAATAATATCATATAAGGTTCTTAGACCTTGGTATCTATTCCCCTATTGATTAACGTGTTTAGTTTAGTTACGATGCTAGTCTATTCATGGCGTTAAGTTTTATATGATCGATTCAAATGATATTCCCGATAGTCAACTTATCTTGTATGCTGATGATGGCTACAATAGCCACGTTGTACGATTTTTATTGGCTGAAAAGCAAATTAGTTACTATTTGTCATTACTTGATAGCGAACGTCCTGAAGATTTAAGACAGCTTAACCCGTATAATACTTTGCCAGTTCTAACTCATCGTGATTTTAGTTTATATGAACTAAATGTTATTTTTGAATATCTTGAAGATCGCTATCATGGTCATAAGTTACTTCCTGATACGCCAAAACAAAAAGCGATTCATAGACAATTGGCGTGGCGCATTCAAAATGATTGGTTAAAGCTTGGCCGTATTTTGTTGACGCATAAAGACAGTATTAATGAATCCAAAGCAGATATAGCGCGTCAGAAGTTATCAGATGCTTTAGTTACTCTCTCCCCTGTTTTTAGCCAACATTCTTATTTCATGTCGAATGAGTTTGGCTGGTGTGATGTACTACTTGGGGTTATGCTATACAAATTGGATGAAATGGACATACAATTACCTGTTCATTTAATTCGACCACTGATAGATTATCAGCAGCGTATATTTGAACGCGATAGTTTTATTAAAACTTTAGATTTAGACTGAATTTAGAACCCATCGTTATCTTAAGAAGAATTTAATATGTCAGAAGAATTAAACCTTACCCCTACCCGTCCATATATGATTCGAGCTTTCTACGAATGGTTAGAGGACAATGCCTTAACGCCATATTTGTTAGTGGATGCTACTCAAGATAATTTAATTATTCCGACAGAACACGTGCAAGATGGACAGATTGTCTTAAATATAGCAGGTAGAGCGACTGGCAATATGAACATCACTAATGATTTTATAAGTTTTGCAGCCCGCTTTGGTGGCGTTTCACGAGAGTTATGGATACCTATGCAAGCTGTAATGGCGATATTCGCTAAAGAAAATCAAAATATTATTATGCCTTTTGATCCTAATGAATATGAAAACTATACCTCGGAAGAGTCGGTCAGCGCACAAAAAACTAAACCCAAACCTGAAAACAAACCCGGTTTACGCGTTTTGAAATAAGTTACGAGGGTCTGTATAGAATAGGAGGTCTCTTGATAAAGGGGCCTTTTAATTTGTTTAAAATCTAACCACGGTGCTCTATACCAATACTCTCTACCTCGACGCTTAAACGATACGTTCTACCACTTAGCTAATGTGACCAAACATGCCCAATTATTTTATAAATCCTGACATGTTAATTTATCTTTTCGATATGGTTGGCGTTGTTGCTTGTGCGATAGCAGGTACATTATTGGCGCAGCATAAAGGATTTGATATTGCAGGCTGTATCTTAGTCTCTATGGCAAATGCCATTGGTGGCGGTACTATTCGCGATATAGTGTTAGATCGTCATCCCCTATTTTGGATGACAGATTTAAATTACTTAATTGTCATCACCTTAACTTCACTGATCTTACAGATATTCTTTCATCTGTATCATAAGATAGATAATGCTGTTAAATTATTTGATGCAGTTGGGCTGGCAGCATTTAGTGTGATTGGTTTAAAAGTTGCTTTATCCCAAGGAGTCGATCTGGTAATTGCAGTATTAATGGCCGTTTGTACCGCCATTGTGGGTGGACTTATACGTGATATTATCTGTAATGAAATACCCTTAGTCTTGCAAAAAGAGATTTATATCACCGCCAGTGTTTTAGGCTCATGTTTTTACTTTATGATGGCGCATTTTGGTCTAGACCCTGGTATAAATGATCTATTAACATTGGGCTTTATCTTTTTAGTCAGAATATTGGCCATTGTTTTTGATTGGCACCTACCCTCTATACGTTTAGTCAAATAGCTTATGTAGAACGATAAGGTATAGATAATTCTTAAGCGCCATGTGTTAGTTGAACAAGGTACAACCATTCATGCTTAATTATGTTAGCGACTTGACTAAAACCTTAAGCACCTCCTTTGACCCTAACTCACTTATTTTTACCTTCGATATGATTGGTATCGTAGCCTGTAGTATTTCAGGCACTATACTTGCCAAGCATAAAAGGTTTGATGTATTTGGGTGTCTGTTGGTAGCTATGGTGACTGCCATAGGTGGTGGTACAGTACGTGATGTAATATTAGACCGTCATCCTTTATTTTGGATGACTGGTATGCATTATCTGGTGGTAATCACCATTACATCGCTAACATTCCAGATATTTTTTCATCCTAATTCTCGCCATGTAGATGCTCTACTGAAGCTCTTTGATACGATAGGTCTTGCAGCATTTACGCTCATTGGGATAAAAGTCGCCTCCAGCATGGGGGCTAATATTGCAGTGTCTCTACTGCTTGGTGTTATTACGATAATTGTCGGCGGTATAATCCGCGATATGATTTGTAATGAGATTCCCTTGGTTCTACAACATGAGATATATATCACGCCTGCCTTACTTGGCGGCAGTCTCTACTTTATTTTGCCCAAATTTGGTGTACACACCTGGCTTGCTGAAATTCTTACTATGTTGACCATTTTTGTCATTCGCTCATTAGCCATACGTTACGATTGGCGGTTTCCTGATATTGAGCTTTACAGCACTAAATAGCAAAATATATAGCAGGATATATAGCAAAATATATAGTAAGAAAGGTAAATTCATAATGAGTTAGCTTTTACATTATTTGTATCGACTATTCATTGTTTGCGGTTACTCAATTAAGGTGTTGTTGACGCTACGTCAAGGTCTTTAACTATCAATTGAACACTCTTTTGACTATTCCACTCATTAATGTCCAGCTCAAATAAGATGTGTACTTTACTTGCTTTATAATCCCACGCTTTGGCATCATAATTGAACCATATGGCGTCAATAGGATACATAACGCCTGGATATTTAAGAGATAACTTAAGATGCTTGTCTTTTAAAATACGGAAGTTTAAGATGTCAAACACACCATCAAATTGAGGGGCGACAAAGCCATGCCCCCATATATATTGATTGTTTATTAACTCTGCAAACTGAAGATTAAAGTCCACTGCATCAAGCTGACCATCTGTATATTTCTCTTCTTCAAAAATCTCAGCATCTAATTCCTGCATGGCGATATGAAACGCCTTAGAAAATGATTCGAAATTTTTCTTTTGAAGTGTCAGACCAGCCGCCATAGCATGCCCACCGAAATGACTTATTAATTCTGGCTCTGCCTCCGCTATACCCTCAATAACATCTCTAATATGTAGACCAGGTATGGATCGCGCAGAACCTTTAATGAGGTCTTCTTCCTCAACTTTATCGGTATCTGCAGGAGCAAAAATTATAGTAGGCCGATAGTATTGCTCTTTAAGACGCCCAGCAACGATACCGATGACACCTTGATGCCAGTCTTCTTGGAATAAAACCATCGCACGAGGTGTTGACTCTTTGTCCTGATTTTCTTTTTTATCTATATCAGGCTTACTTAACGCTTGGTTAGATTGAGATTCGCTAATTGAAGTTGATTCGGCTTCTAAACCAGAGTCAGTACCCTTAGAGCCAGTACACTTAGAACCAGTACTCTTAGAACCAGTACCCTTAGAATCAGTACTCTTATTGAGTTCGGACTCTACATCACTTTCGAAATTAATTGACTTAGGCTGCATACTTTTAGTATTAGAATCGTGGCTTTTCAATACTTCTAAAATAGCATCTGCTTCTTGCCGCATACCGCCTTCAACTGTTCGGCGTTCTTTATTAAGCTTATCTAGCTGATAAGCTAAATTTCTAGCGATATTGATATCATCTGTTACCAAACATTCTATACCAACTCGCATGTTATCCATTCGACCTGCTGCATTAATACGTGGCCCAATAACAAAGCCAAAATCTTGCACAGTTACCTTTTTATGATCACGTCCTGCCATCTCGAGTATGGCAAGTATTCCCGCCGAGCAGCGACCCATCTTAATGGCTTGCAGCCCATGACTAACAAGGGTACGATTATTAAAATCCAATATACCGACATCAGCGACTGTACCTAAAGCCACTAAATCCAAATACTGACTAACTTGAACACTAGATCGCCCAGCATCCCGTCGATACTTTGACAATCGGCCCAATACATAAAAAGCTACCCCCACCCCAACCAAGGACTTACTTTCAAAATTACAGTCTAACTGATTCGGGTTAACGATAGCGTGAGCGTCAGGGGCTTTTTTAGTCGTTAGATGATGGTCCGTAATAATAACAGTTATGTCATTCTCTAAAGCCTTTTTGACACCATCGTGGCTTGAAATACCGTTATCAACAGTCACAATGACATCTGGCTCAAAATCATCAATACCAAGCTGGACAATTTCAGGTGTTAAACCATAACCGTATTTGAAACGATCAGGTACTACGAAATCTACATTGGCGCCCATCTTACTTAGTACTCGCATCATCAATGCAGTACTCGTTGCCCCATCACAATCAAAGTCGCCTACGATTAAAATGCGTTTATTCGTTTCAATGGCGTCATCCAAAATTTGGACTGCGTTATCAATATCGCATAACCCATCAGCTGGCAGCAAACTGGATAAAGAATAATCTAGCTCTATTGGCGTAGTGATGCCTCGGGCTAATAATAGACGTACTAATGTTGGATGTTGGTTGTAAAGGCCTCTAAAGGTGTCGGGTAGATCCTTGGGTAACTGGCCTGTATAGCGATTTGAAAGCTTGAGCATAAGGGGTCTTATCTATTGTTAGAAATTTGAATTGAATTGAGACAATACTTTATAATTAAAAAGCTTATAGAAAACAATAGTATATTTACAAATAATTATCCTTCAAAGAGCGATAGATACAAACTTCATCTTGTCAGTGTGTCTAGTTCTATTAAAATTTAATATTATTCATATGCATTTAAATATGCCTGTAGTTTTATTATTTTGCAATAATGACAATTTGCTTTAGTTCAGAGTGCATGTCTTCAATTTACGTTGTACCAAGCCTGAAATTTGCATATTAATAAAAACGAGTTTAAACGCTATAACGATTTAAATACTATAAGTTGTAGGTTCAACAAGTTTGATAATGATAGGTAGATTTCAGAAAAGTTAAAATTTTATTTATCACCCTACTATTTTAATTAAACGATATAAGGACAATCTATGAAAACAGTACCAGCCGCAGAAAAACTACCAGATACTATTGATCCAGATTTAGATTTAGATAAAGTAAGAAAAGAATGCCTTGAACTGGTTAAATCTCGTGCAAAGTATTCTGCTGGTGCAGCAGTCATACCGGTTCCTTTTCTTGATGTAGCTATTGATGCGAGTCTATTAACTCAATTGTTACCAGAGATTAGCGAACGTTTTGGATTAATCTCAGATCGTGAATCTGCTATTGATATACAAGCACGTGAAATTCATTGGAAAGAAATGAAAGATCGTGCTGTCGACTTTGCAGGATTGATGGCAACTCGTGGTGTGGTTAAGAAGACGGTACAGGGCTATGGTGGTCGTATTGTTGCTAAACAAGTGACTAAATTTGTGCCACTCGGTGGTCAATTAGTCGCCGCTACTATCGGCTATATGATTTTTAAGCGTATCGCCACTCAGCATATTAACGAGTGCTACAAATTAGCTAAGAAAATTCAGAACAAACAACATGGTAATAATGTTTAATTTTTAGCATTATAATTGACTACTTAATCTCTACTCATTATATTTAGAGAGTGACACTATTCGCATTTTATAAGCCCTCAATATATTGAGGGCTTTTTGTGTTAGAGCCTTAAGTGTTAAATCAAAAAAAGTGAAGCTCTAAAAGTTAAACTTAATATCAAAGACTAAAAAATATTACTAAGGATAAGATAGCTAATCATAGACATCGTTGCTGCGGCAGGTAAGGTAATAACCCACGCTAGGCCAATAGGCTTCATAAGACCCCAGTTGGTATTTCTATTCACCATACCGATGCCAAGTACAGCCCCTACTAAAACGTGAGTACTAGAAACAGGAAGGCCTAGCATTGATGCCGCCATTACCACAGCAGCTGCGGATAGTTCGGCTGAGAAGCCAGACGCAGGATGCATTTTAGCAAGATTTGTACCAACGGTTTGAATCACCTCTTTACCGATAAACCATAAGCCAACGATTAGCGCCACACCAAATGTAATCATGACGGGACCAGGCACTGCGGCTTCAGACGATATGGCATTATTACGAATTACATCCATAATTGCTGCAAACGGTCCAACCGCGTTTGCAATATCATTTGCACCATGACTAAAGGCAAAGCCTGCAGCTGTAAACACTTGCATCCAACTAAACAGAATGAAAGTGGCTCGGGTCAAGTCTTCTTTATGCTTGCCTTTGATACTTTTAGTATAAATAAAGGTAGTAAGCCAGATCAGCGCGCCAATCATGAACATGAGCAGCACGCTAGTTAACGTAGATACACTCATATCTATGTTTTTTAGACCTTTGAACACAACCATAGCGGTCATAACTACACCGCCAAGAGCGGCCACTAAGGGCACCCAATTACGCAAAGCTTTTAAGGTATCGATATTAGATCTTTCACGTTCGATATCATAAAGCTCTTGATAGTAATCCGTTTCTAAGTCATCACGCTCTGTATCTTCATCTTTATATATCTCTTGGTCACGAACCATTTTGGAGGTATAAGAAATTTGAAGGGATTCAGCTAGTTGACTCACCCACTCTTTGTGACGCTTTTTAAGTGATTTTTTTGCCGCCTTAAGCTCTTTAACTCTATCCTCTACACGGTCGTTATAGGCTAAGATATTAATTTTAATCTGTTTATATAATATATAAGCCAACACCCCACCGAGTACAGGTGACAAGACCCATGACAACGCTATTTGACCAACTTGATCCCACTTAACGGTGCTTAGTGCTAAATCAGTACCACCAATTTGAATACCCATGATTATGGAGCTGCCGACGACGCCACCGATGATTGAGTGCGTGGTAGATACGGGCAATCCCTTTTTAGTTGCAAATAATAACCAAAACGCTGCCGCAATTAATGCAGATAACATCACGTAAATGAACTGATTAGGGGTTACCATTAGGCCATCTAAATCGACAATACCTTTTCGGATGGTGTCCGTCACCTCTCCACCTGCGATAACCGCTCCAGACACTTCAAAAATAGCAGCAACTGCAAGTGCTTGGGGGATAGATAGCGTGCCCGCCCCTACTGATGTACCAAAGGAATTGGCCACATCGTTACCGCCAATGTTAAATGCCATAAAGATGCCAAATAAAGTGGCAACGATAAACAACATGACTTGGTTATGGTTTGTATAATCCAAGCCCCACCACATAAAAAAAGCGGTGACAGCAAATAGAAACAGACCGAATAGAATATTCGCCTTCTTAGAACCGTGGTATTGAGTCTTACCCGGCGTAGTTGTCTGTGGAAGCATGGGATTTCTTAGCCAATCAGATGATAAATAATTAAAAACCCCGATATTTCGGGGTTCCAATGAAAATTCAAATGTATAAATAAAACAGTTTAATATTTATAGATTCTTCATATGCTTAATATGTTGCTCAGTCAAAGCGATCACTAGAGTGACGCGAATTTACCTAACGATCAAGGTTCTCAATTAACCGTCAACATATAGGGTTCTCAATCAACCCTCAACTTAAATTATACATATTATACCTTTGATAAATCAAACTTGAAACAACTGTTTTACGCGCTATTCTCCAAGCGCTTTTTCTAGTCGAGCGATAGCATGATCTAGAACAGCTAGGCGTGCAGTACGTTTGTCATTGGTCGCTACTACGTGCCATGGAGCATATTTAGTATTGGTACGAGCCAGCATATCTGCGGCCGCTTGCACATAATCATGCCATTTATCCCGGTTACGCCAATCATCATCGGTTAATTTAAACTGTTTGTGTGGGGTCTCTTTCCTATCTTCAAACCGTTCGAGCTGCTCGTGTTTGTCTATGGCAAGCCAATACTTAATAATTATGGTTCCTTTATCAGCTAAGTCTCTCTCCATTTTATTGATTTCATCATACGCTCTTTGCCACGCCGCATCGCTTGCAAACCCCTCGATACGCTCTACCAAGACACGTCCATACCAAGTTCTATCGAAAATAGCCACCCGGCTTAATCGCTCATCTTTAAAACAAGGGCTAGTCTCTGGTAAACGGGTCCAAAAACGCCACAGATACGGATGTTGCAGCTCAATGTTATTGGGTGCGGAAATATTATATATTTGGTACTCGCGTGGATCTAAAGAAGACACTAAGCGTTTAATTGCTCCTCCTTTACCAGCTGCATCCATACCTTCAAATGCAAATATCACATGGTGCGATGACTGGTCTGAGTCGTCATTCCTATTGTTGTTTCTTGTTCTGATTAATTCAGCAAACTTTGCCTGTTTTTTAGCAAGCGCTTTTTGATAATCGGATTTATCCATATCTGGATCATCGATATCTGTTAATTTGTCTGGTATATCGGTCCATGAAAAAGCGGCATTAATATTACGTTTTACATGATCGATAATAGGATGCTTACTGTCACTTTGATGACTACTTAATAAAGCGGTTTGAGTCGCTTGCAAAACCTCATGGCAAATTTGAATATTCGCCTCTTTATTAAATCCTATATCTTTATATTTAACTTTCTTATCGTGTTTATTTCTTTTATCGCTACCATCGATGACAACCCAATCTGATTGATGACTCAAAATCACTTTGGCTATTTTATTAAAGCGTTTTACTTGTTTTTTACTATTCCAGTCCATTTGATATAGCCAATGCGGATCTTCTTTCGCATCTTTCAATCTATCCTTCAAAGTATCTTCATCGATGTGAAACCAACATTTCAATATCTTGGTATGATTGTTAGATAATTGAGCTTCAAATTCAGATAAAACACTCAGCTGTTTTAAAATATATGCCGCCCATGTATCTATCTCATCCTTTTTACCCTTAACCTCTTTACCTTTTTTATCTTTTTTATCTTTTTTGTCTTTTTTGTCTTTATTGTCTTTTTTATTTTCCGCCTCAGTTTTCATAAGCTGCATAGCGCCCACAATTAGGTCTGCATACCAATTTCCAAAATAAGCTGTAATGTTTCCGTGCCTAGGAAGCTTTGTGGCATGTGCTTGCCATATAGGTTCACTAAGGCTTGGTACAGTACCAATGGTTGCTTCAACATTTAATAGCCGAGGGTCAACCCATTCTCTTAATTGAGTAACCGCAGCACCTTTGCCTGAAAACTCCATACCATTTACCAGCACTAGCAGACCAGTCTCTTGACCCTCTTGGCGTGTTTCACGCAGTGCATATTGAGCTTTAACCAGCTCCAGTCGAAGCGTATTTTCATCCATATGAAATTTACTCAAAGGATCAGCTCCCAGTATGGCATCAACGATTTGAGTGTTGTCATTACTAGACATATGTTTTCCTTGATTAGTTATTAATTTATAGTTATTAATTTATAGTTGTTAATGGATAGAGTTAATTTATAGTTTCTATCAATAGATCTTTATTTATACTTTTGAAGAAATATCTCTCAAGTATAGCGCTTTAATGTGTTGGTTTTACTGCATACAATTTAGCATAGAGAATTTAGCTCTAATTTATTAAAGAATTTATATATGCCCATTAAGTTGCAGTTGCCAACTAATAGGTTTTTATATTGTCCTACTAAATCATATTTAGAGGTGTGAGGCTATATGACCCTAGTTAAATTATTTTATTAATTTATGCATGATGCTATTTAATATAAAATAGTAATCAATTTGGGCAATGTTTATATGTTTACTTATTTGAAATATAAGTTCTGCACCACTTAATATATGATAATTTATCAACAGCTTTAAACTATTTCACAATTGTTTTAGTGATTGTGATAACAATTTTGATGCTAATTATTTAATGTTCGTTATTTGTCGTTTGTTATTTGACGTTAGTTATTTAATATTTGTTATTTAAAATTTTGTATTTAGGGTCTGCTAAACATATTTTATCAGCTGTAAGTTGATATGCACTGTTAGCCCTCAACCTATTATAACCCTTGTATATTTGGAGATAGTATATGACTGCATTAACTGAGCTAAGTGAGGATATCAAAGAATATTGGAACCTTCTCCATCATAATAACCCTGAGCTCAACGCTAAGCTACATGAGGTTCAAACATGGCAAAAAAAGCGTATTAGTAATACCCATAGCGAGTTATTCTCACAACCTAAAAACAGACTCATGGCAGACTATTTTTTAAACAATCTGTATGGCGGTGACTCGTTAAATGAAGTCATCCAACAACTTGAAAAGATTTTACCAAAAGCTAAAAAGGTAGAAAAGATTGCCCCTGCTACCGCTTTAGAAACGGGCGTACTGGGTATTCGTACTGCCATCAACTCGACTAAACTCGATGTAGATCTGGCGAAATGGTTACTTGAGAATAACCTGGAAGTGAATCAAACCAATATGCATGAAGCCTATAGAGCAGTTGACTCAGCCAGCGCGCGTAAACAACAAATAGAAGACTTAAGACAGGTGTGCTACCGAAGCGACAAATATCTAAATTCTTTTATATTACATAAAGTTTTTAAGCTCACCAAAAAATCTGCTTACAAGCACAATCTACAACCCTTATATAATTTCATTGAATCTGGTCTAAATGCGATGAAACCTCTTAAAAGTGTTAAAAACTTTATCGATCCGTTTTGTAAGCGTGAACTTGAGATAATCAATGAAGTACATGGCTAAATGAGCGCCGACTCAACGAACGATAATTAAGACAGTGTGGCTTGTGGTTCAAGGTACTATAGGCTGAATGTAGAATAGGCTAAATGTACAATAGAAGCATAAGCATCTTCCATCCATTTGAGGTATCATTGATCTATCAGTTCACTGTCAATATTAATATAAAAACAAAATATTATTAAGGCTTTTATAGGGTATTAATACAATGCCATCTAATTACCTTTTTTAGACAGTACATCCCTACAAATCAAAGCTTGGTCAATGGCTAAGTATTCGTTTATAACCTTAGCCTTACGTTCTTATTATATTTAATCAGGATCCATAATGAATCAACAAAACAATATTACCAATACTTCTGATGACAATACTGCCAGTCTTCAAGATAAATTGGTTAAAGAATCCATCAAACATAATGATGAGCTAAACGGCAAAGTGAAACAATCTTTTCAACCTACAGACGAGCATCAAACTGTCTTAAATGACCAATTTAGCAGTGTTGATGACTTACCAGCAGGAATTCCTCAGGGTCAGCAAACCACACGTCCTTATACCTCTAGTACATCAACCACATCCAGTCACGACACGAGAGCTCAAGCTAATCAGCAGGCGTCTATTCGTGCAGAAACGGGTCAATCTGATTACGCGAAGTTCAATGAGAAAGATGATATAAATAATCCACATACTGCAGATACCGATGGCTTAGAAGAAACGCACTTTGGGTACAAAAAAGTAAAAAAAGCTGAAAAACAAGCCCGCGTGGCAGACGTGTTTACTTCCGTTGCGCAAAAATACGACATCATGAATGATTTGATGTCCTTTGGTATTCACCGCCTATGGAAACGCTATGCGATAAGCTTATCAGGTGTGCGTGCAGGTCAGCATGTATTGGATATTGCTGGCGGTACTGGAGATTTGGCCAAAGCGTTTAGTAAGGAAGTAGGTAGAACCGGTAAGGTTGTCCTCTCAGACATCAATGCTGCCATGCTTGATGTTGGCCGTGAAAGACTCATCAATTCGGGATGTAACAATGTTGATTTTGTATTAGCAAATGCTGAAACTTTAGCGCCCTTTGAAGACAATAGTTTTGATCTATTAACAATAAGCTTTGGACTACGAAATGTCACCGACAAACAGGCTGCGCTTCGCTCCATGTACCGTGTACTTAAGCCAGGTGGACGGTTACTTATTTTAGAGTTCTCAAAACCTGTGTTTGAGCCTTTATCTAAAGCGTATGATCTGTATTCATTTACAGCTTTGCCATTAATGGGCAAAATAGTTGCAAATGATTCTGAAAGCTATCAGTATCTTGCTGAATCTATTCGTATGCATCCAGATCAACAAACCCTAAAAAACATGATGCAAAATGCTGGGTTTGTAAACTGTGATTATCATAACCTAACGGCTGGTATCGTCGCTGTGCACCGCGGCTTTAAGCAGTAGCTTTTAAAAAAAGCTTTATGCGCTTAGATTTACACTATTTCATACACATTAAGACTATGATTCAATTAATTTTAATTCAGGTATATATATGATAACGGTTTTGCTTTTAGCAGGTATTGAAAAGCTCGTTAACTTTGCATTATTGAGTGACAATATTACGAAATCTGGACTAACACCATTGTCTGGTAAGGTCTTGCGATTAAATCTTGCTATGCCAAAGGTTAGTATTGATGTGTTATTCAATGAAGACCATATTCGTCTGGAACCCGTGAGCCAAATTCCTGATAGCGTGTTTGAAACCGCCACGTATGCAGATAATGATACGGATAGCGAACGTAGTTATGCGCGTCAACAACACGTTAAGGTAGGTCATACCCAACCAGATTGTACTATTAATATTGATAATATCGCTGAACTCTTAAACCTTATGCGCGATACAAGTGGTAACCTACCTATTGAAGGAGACTACAAAGTTTTGATGCAGGTCAAGCAGCTTATATCTGGTTTTAACCCTGATATTGCATCTCAGCTTGAGCCATTGATTGGTACCCCACTAGCGATTCAACTAAATTTACTTATTCGTTCCTTAAAAGGGAATGTAGCACATACTGCAAAACATGCTTTTAACGACGTGGCTGATTGGGCTAATGATGTTGCTGGCAACGCGCCTCAGGACCCTGTTGTTGAACAAGAAGTGAGTGATTTGAAACAGCAATTGCTAAAGCTTCGAGCAGATGTTGAGCGCGAAGAGGCCCGTTTGGCTATGATTAAAGCCGAGCAAGAGCGTCTTAAAGGTCATCAATAATGAAAGTAAAAAGAACAGCGATAAGTACAGCAATAAGTACAGTGATTGAGGCTCAATCTACTTAAGCTAACGTTCAACTTAAGTTAATGTTTAATAGAATCTAGTGTCAATGATTTAAGTATTTTAGTCTTTAATCATTTATAGAAACTCTAATGAATTAATAGGTTATCAGTCCATACGGATGATAACCTTTTTTTATCTAATTTTTTTAGATTGATATTTAATTTATTGGCTTAAAACCTATTAACCTTTATTCTTATATTCGCATGAGCATGATATGATAATGCTCATCAATTATGTCTTAGTGAATGTCTCTTATTATGTTGTTAACTCATCGCAAACGTCTGATGGAATTGTGGCAAATTGCTGCCAAATATCGCCTTGATACGCACCTTCCTATAGAAGATGCCCCTCAGTTACAACCCGCTGCTAGGCTTATTAAAACTCATCCCAGCGCTTGGGGTAAAAAACATCATCCCAATGGTGTGAAGCTTTCGCTCGAAGAGATGGGGACCTTGTTTCTTAAATTGGGTCAACTGCTCTCTACACGGCGTGACTTAGTGACGCCTGATATTATTGAACAGCTAGTACAACTTCAAGACAGGGTAAAACCCTTTGGCGTAGAGACTGCTATAGAACAGATTGAAAGTAATAAAAATGGGTTAGGTAAGAGCATCGACGAGCTATTTAGACGTTTTGATACTAAGCCATTAGCCGCCGCTTCTATTGCACAGGTACATACCGCCTCACTACATGATGGACGAGAGGTGGTGGTAAAAGTAGTTAGACCTGATATTCGTGATCGCATTATTGAAGATTTTGAATTATTGCGCGACTTAGCGCAGTGGGCATCCGCGCGCATTGAAGCAGCTCGTGCAGTTCATATTATCGATATTGTTGAAGATTATCGTCAAATTATGCTAAATGAGCTGGATTTGACGTATGAAGCTGACAACACTACGCAGATGCGCAATAACTTTTTTGGCTCAACGATGATGTATGTCCCAGAAGTTTATATGGCGTCTAAAAATGTCATGGTTATGGAACGTATCAGCGGTGTACCCATCTCTCAAACGCAAGTGTTTGATGAAAAAGGCTATGATCGCGCGGCATTGGCTGAGAAAGGGTTAACGATTTTTTTCACCCAAGTCTTTCGTGATAATTTTTTTCATGCCGATATGCATCCTGGTAATGTGTTTGTTGAGACCCTTCCAGATACCGCGCCCGAACCTTATCGTTATTATCCACGCTATATAGGTCTCGACTGCGCCATAATGGGCGAATTATCCCGCGATGACCAAATGATAGTGGCACGTATGCTATTAGCGGTTATGAATAATAATTTTTCTAATTTAGTTGATATCGTTAGCAGAGCTGGCTGGATCCCGCCTAATACAGATAAACACGCCCTAACTCGTGACATGCGCCGCACGGTTGGACCCATGGTGCTAAAACCTATAAATGAAATTGACTTTGCTGGTGTACTAATGGAGATACTAGATATTGCCCGTCGCCACCATATGAGTATACCTCCCCAGCTAATGTTATTGCTTAAGACACTGGTTCATGTCGAAGGTCTTGGTAGAGACTTGTACCCTGATCTTGATATTTGGTCTCTTGCTAAGCCTATTTTAACTGGCTGGGTTAAGGAGCAACTAGACCCTGCCCGCAATATGCGAGAGATACGCGAGCAGTTGCCTGAACTGATGCTTTCCACAACTCAATTGCCCAAACTGGTTGATCAAAGCTTACAAAGTATGGCGTCATTAGGATCAAGACAAGACCAACAATTGCGTGAAATTCAAAGCATTCGCGCTGATATATTAAATAATAGACGACTGGATTGGATGGCTCTACTAGGCTTTGGCATTAGCATTGCTATAGCCACCCAAGTTATAGGATGGCTATCCCCGCTATTTTATTTTATAGCTATATTGATCGTGCTATGGCGTATCGTGAACTAGAGGCTATATAGAATTTACTAATTTTAGTTCTTTGATTCGGGTCTGTTAGTTCATGCGCTAAATATAGTTAGCGAACTACTAAACGGTTACGATAGTATCCTCGTTAAGCCAACTTATACTCGGTTGCTTAGTAACCATATTAGACTTATTTGACTATATATAAGTTATAAAATATAGGTTATTAACCGATAAAATTCATTTGGTGATACTTGATGCGAACCGCTACTATTTCAATTGACACCGCTGCACTTGCACATAATCTTAATCAAATAAGAAGCAACATACCTAAAAAAACAAAAATATTAGCTATGGTAAAAGCCGATGCCTACGGTCATGGCATCGAAAACTGTATAACCGCTTTTGCTAACGCAGATGGTCTGGGTGTGGCAAGCTTCCAAGAAGCTCAACAGATTCGTCAATTGAGCTGGATAAAGCCACTAATTCTTATTGAAGGCGTGTTTAGTGAAGACGAATGGCATCAGGCTATTGACGCCGACTGCCAGTGTTTAATCCATAATAATCATCAAGTAGAATGGGCGCTAAAGTCTATACCTAGTGAACATTTATCTATCGAGCATTCGCCTAGTAATCAATTACCTAAAAAGCCGGAGAGCCTAACCATTTGGCTTAAGCTGAATACGGGTATGAATCGATTGGGATTTAATGCTAACAGTATTGAAACAGTAGCTAGCAAATTATCTGATGCAGGCTATGAGATTATCTTAACTAGCCATTTTGCAAACGCGGATGTAAAAGACTATCCTCTAAATAATGATCAGATTAAAATATTTTATCAAGTGCTTACAAAATTGCGTTCGAAGCTTAATAAACCTATAAAAGCATCGCTATGCAATTCAGCAGGTATTATTAATTTTCCAGAATGTCATTATGACTGGGTACGACCCGGAATTATGTTATACGGTAGCTCGCCCATATCGTCATTAAATGCAGCTGATTTAGAACTCATTCAAGCTATGCGACTTGAAGCAAAGTTAATGGCTATACATCCTATTGATAAGGGCACTCCTATAGGCTACGGTAGCTGCTTTAAAGCTTTAAAACCTATGGTGAAAGGTATCGTAAGTATCGGGTATGGGGATGGGTATCCTAGAGTGTTGGATACGGCTGCATGGGTCAGCGTCATACAAGATGATATACATTATGCTTGCAAGGTTATTGGACGAGTGGCCATGGATATGATCGCTATTGACCTCACTCATGTTCCAAATCCTAAGTACGCTTGCGACGTTG
The DNA here is from genome assembly GCF_057396255.1 of Psychrobacter sp. CX21. Classification (NCBI taxonomy): domain Bacteria; kingdom Pseudomonadati; phylum Pseudomonadota; class Gammaproteobacteria; order Moraxellales; family Moraxellaceae; genus Psychrobacter; species Psychrobacter sp. CX21. Next base: position 79,458 of record NZ_JBXYJG010000009.1, read on the forward strand.
TCTTATGGGGCAACAAGGTTCATGAGCCTAGTATAGATGACATTGCAGTCTATGCGAATACCATAAGCTACGAGCTATTTTGCCGATTGACCCAGCGTCCTACAAGATATGTGATTTAGACTTTCGAGTTAACCTCATATTAAAACGGTCAAAATATTTCACATCTTTATAAATTTCGCTATACTGTTTGATTTGCTATATAAAACTGTATTATTGAATCATATTTATATGAAGAGAATTTCATGAGCGTGCGCCATTTTTTAACCTTATTAGACCTATCTCCCACTGAGCTTAAAGCGCTCATAAAGCGTGCGAGTGAACTGCGTAAGATGCAACACGCTGGTGAAGTCTACCAACCCTTTATTGGACGTACTTTGGGTATGATATTTGAGAAATCATCTACCCGAACTCGTATTTCATTTGAGACAGGTATGGGTCAATTTGGTGGTAATGCCATATTTTTATCACCCAAAGACACCCAGCTTGGACGCGGCGAGCCCATTGAGGATTCTGCGAGGGTCATCTCAAGTATGGTTGATATCATCATGATTCGTACCTTTGAACATGAGATGGTTGAAACGTTCGCAGAGTATTCTTCTGTGCCTATAATTAATGCCTTAACAGACGATTTTCATCCCTGCCAGCTTTTAGCTGATATGCAAACGTATTATGAACATCGAGGCAGTATTAAAGATAAGATAGTCACTTGGGTAGGCGATGGTAATAATATGTGCTCCTCCTTCATGATGGCGGCGAACCAATTTGGATTTGAGCTAAGAGTGGCCACTCCTTACGGCTTTGAGCCAGACCCAATATTGATGGAGAAGTTCAAACATTGTGTTAGTTTGGTAGATGACGTTCAAGATGCTGCAAAGGATGCGCATCTTATAGTGACAGATGTCTGGGCCAGTATGGGTCAAGAGAACGAACAAGCGACTCGGGCTAGACGCTTTGCCAATTATCAAGTTACCCCCTCTATGCTAGACAAAGCTGACCCTGATGTTCTGTTCATGCATTGCCTGCCAGCGCACCGAGGAGAAGAGATATCTCACGACTTATTAGACGACCCTCGTTCTGTTGTCTGGCACGAAGCAGAAAACCGACTACATGCACAAAAAGCGCTTATGGAGTTTTTGTTAAAAGACAAAATTAAACTCAGCTGATGTTATAGTTTATTTTTCATACAGATTTATAGCAAGCATTTAACAAAGAGCTTTATTGTATAAACAAATCAGACTAAGCTATGCTTGGTCTGATTTGTTTGTCAAAACTAGAGGCTGTCTACTTTAACCCGCTTGTAGTTCAATGAAGGTCTCAATCACTTTATTAAGCTGCTCCGGTTCTTCTACTGTCGTAGTATGTCCAGACCCCTTGATAACCGCAAGCTTAGACCCTTTAATTGCAAAATGCATTTTTTGAGCTTCTGGGTATGGCGTTGGCACATCCTCATCACCGACAACAATGAGCGTTGGCAGATCTATTTGAGGCAATCGGCTCAACACCTCTTCTCGATCTATCACACCGCGAGTTGCTTTAACAGCGCCTTTTTTATTGTTGTTTTTGAGAAATTTCTTCCATTTTTTAAGCTCTTTTCTACGAGACTTATCATTAATAAATGTTTTACCAAACATGATGTCTATGATTTTCTTGCCAATAAAATCTCTTATACCGACAAAACCAATCACTTTAATTAACTTTTCGTAATCTACTTTCTTAACAGGGTTTTCAGCCTCAGCGCCAGTATCTAGTAGCATAAGTGTTTCTAGTAAATCTGGGCGTTTTAAGGCGACGCGCTGTGCGACATAGCCACCCATTGATAACCCAATAAAGTGACATTTTTGAATATCCAACGCTTCTAGCAGTGCAATAGCATCATCAGTAAGGGTATCCATATCGTACCCAGTCTTGGTCACTTCTGACTTACCCTGCCCTCTAAAGTCAAAAGCTATACAGCGGTAATCCTCTTTAAAATGCGCGACTTGCTTATCATACATATGTGTACCCCAAAGCAGCCCATGAGCAAACATCATTACTGGCTTACGCTGATCGGCAGGCAGCTCATTTTGTTCCGGCGCACTGTCTTCATAATAAATTTTAGCGTTATTGATCGTTATCTTTGGCATATTTTTGGTATCCTTACCTTATGAAGCATTAAATAAACTAAATCAAAAAACTCATCAGGAGTTTCTTGAAAATAATGCAGCTATACTAATAGATGCTACGAATGAACTATAGCAACTCAAATCTATAGGGATAACCGAAGATAACGACTACCGAGTCAACGTCTCTACGCCTTTGGTTTTAGCAACTAATAATTTATCAGCTTGATTTGCTGCAAATATACCATTGCAAACTACCCCAACGATATTATTCAAGGTAATCTCCACGTTGGCTGCACTGTCTATCTCAAGCTGGTAAGTATCTAAAATAAGATTGCCATAATCTGTAACAAACCCTTCTCTATACACGGGGTCTGCGCCAAGCTTAACCAATTCTCGTGCCACATAAGAACGCGCTTGTGGTAAGACTTCTATGGGTACAGGAAACTCTCGCCCTAATTGAGTCACCATTTTGCTCTCATCGACCAAACATATAAACTCTTTTGACGCCGCTGCGACAATTTTTTCGCGGGTTAACGCCCCGCCCCCACCTTTAATGAGCTGCAAATTGGGATTTACCTCATCGGCCCCATCTATATATAAATCCAGCTCTCCTACAAAGTTTAAATCCATCACTTCTATACCTAACGCTTCAAGCTTTTCTTGCGTTACTTGAGAGCTTGCTACAGCACCTTTTAAATTTACTTGCGGCAATAAATCTATTAAACAGTTGACGGTACTTCCTGTCCCCACACCCAGAATCATGCCATCTTGAATATAACGAATTGCTTCTTGTGCGACCTGCTGCTTTAGCTGCTGTTGATGACTCATGACTGCCCTTATAATGAAGTTTTTAAGATTTTAATAGGTATTGATAGATTCAAAGCTGTATAGAATTAAACATATTATATCTTAATATGATGTTCAACAGACTCTAATGCCATTATATGACTAATTATTTAGGTGTAGACCTTGCACGATTTTAAAAAACAGAATAGGCTTAACCCTCCTATAATATATAATTTTAAACTATCAACTTCTTCAAGTTAATGTTCAGGAACAAATATGCTTTCAAAGTGGGTCCGTAATATTCTTCAAGCAACGGTATATGAAGCTGCGATACATACTCCGCTTGATTATGCACCGAAACTCTCTGCGCGTTTCAATAATAATATTCGCTTAAAAAGAGAGGATTTGCAGCCCGTTTTTTCTTTTAAACTCCGTGGCGCTTATAATCGTATTAGCCAACTTAATGATGAGCAAAAGTCTAGAGGCGTTATTTGTGCTTCCGCTGGTAACCATGCTCAAGGGGTAGCCTATTCCTCGTCCAAACTTGGCCTTAACAATATCATTGTCATGCCCACAACAACGCCCGAGATTAAAGTTGAAGCGGTGAAAGTACTAGGCGGTAATGTTGACCTATATGGGGATAGCTTTGATAGCGCCAATCAATATGCGATTAAAAAAGCTCAAGATGAAGGGTTGACCTACATACCGCCATACGATGATGAATTAGTGATTGCAGGGCAAGGGACTATTGCGCTTGAATTATCACAACAGTGGCGTGATATGGAGTATGTATTTGTTGCGGTTGGCGGCGGTGGGCTCATAGCAGGAGTTGCTGCATTTTTGGGCGAAGTTGCGCCGCATGTTAAGGTGATTGCTGTTGAGCCTGAAGGTTCAGCGTGTTTAAAGGCTGCACTTGAAGCCAATGAGCGTGTTAAGCTGCCACAAGTAAGTTTGTTTGTGGATGGTGTCGCAGTAGCTCAAATTGGCGAATTACCGTTTGAAGTAGTTAATCTAGATAAAAGTAATGGCTCAGGAAAGATTATCGAGCCTGACGTTGTTACGTGTACCAATGACGAGGTTTGTGCGGCGATTAAGGATGTATTTGAAGAAAATCGTAGTATCGTAGAACCGGCTGGAGCGTTAGCTATTGCAGGTATGAAAAAGTTTCTAAATGCGCACAATTTAACCAATAAAAACTGCGTCGGTATTGTCTGCGGTGCAAACATGAATTTTGATCGCCTACGTTATATTGCTGAGCGTACAGAAATTGGCGAAAAGAAAGAAGCTATTTTTGCAGTGACGATACCTGAGCGTACCGGTGCATTCCTTGAGTTCTGTCGTAGCTTAAAAGGGCGTAACATTACTGAGTTCAACTATCGCGCTAGGAGCAATAAAGCGCCAGATTCTTTGCAACCAGCCTCAATATTCGTTGGTATTGCTCTTAAAGAAGGTGATGTAGAAAGACATGCCATCGCTCAATCTTTGGAGAGATCAGGCTACGATGCACACGATTTGACCGATGATGATATTGCAAAAACCCATATTCGCTATTTAATTGGCGGACATGCCAATGTCGAAGATGAGCAGCTTTTTAAAGTAGCGTTCCCAGAGCGACCTGGCGCATTATTGAACTTTTTAGAAAAACTGGGTCAAGACTTTAATATTACCTTATTTCATTATCGAAATCATGGCGCCGCCGATGGACGGGTTTTGGTAGGTCTTCAAGCGTCAGATACTAATACTCGTGAGCTACAAGACACCTTACAAGATATTGGGTATGACTGCCGACCAGTCACGGATAATGTAGGATATCAATTATTCCTAAAGTAGTGATTTGGGGCCGTTCTTTCATCCTTTTATATAAATCAATGTCTATAGCGTGGTATAAATTAATAGTATATTTTGAACTGTGAGAACCTAAAAAAGCTATGTCTAAAAAAACCATATCTAAAACAGCTACAAGTCAAATTGACGAAGCTCATAAAGTTCGCCTAGACAAATGGCTATGGGCGGCGCGGTTTTATCGCACGCGAAGCCTCGCCAAACAAGCCATTGAAGGGGGTAAGGTGCATTATGATGGTAGCCGTGTCAAAACCAGTAAAGAGATCAGTATTGGTGATGAGCTTACCATTCGTCAAGGCTCAGCCACCGCGATGACAGAGAAGACAGTGGTCGTCAAAGGCCTGTCGGTTCAGCGCGGTAATGCTACTGTTGCACAGACGTTATACGAAGAGACGGATGAAAGCATTAGTAGACGTGAATATTATGCGGAGCAAAGAAAGCTTGCTAATCTGGCCCGTCCTGACACGAAGCCTAATAAAAAACAGCGCCGCCATTTACAGCGTTTTAAATATAACTCAGACAATTGATTATTAGAACTATTTAGCTAATGTCATTTTATCTAACCTTTTGATTGAATAGCAAATGAGCTTAACCAATGAGTTTAGCGAATAAGTCTAAAGATTTTGTTAAATTAATCAATAAACAGCAAATTATATTTTTATAGTCTTTATTATTTATACCGTTTAATCTTGAAGATTGATAGAATAGCTAATGTTTCTAAAAAGATCTCAATCATTTATTATTAAGGTTAATTATGTCTCAAGCTGATGCCATACCTAAGTCTGTCTTGCTCGTATGTTTGGGTAATATCTGTCGTTCGCCAACCGCAGAAGGCATTATGAGTCAGCGTACAGCTTTAGCTGGACTGTCTATCAACATTGATTCAGCTGGTACTGGTGATTGGCATATCGGTAAACATCCTGATGAACGCGCCCAAAAGCATGCCAAGCAACATGGTTATAACATTAGCAGCTTGGTCGCTCGGCAGGTTAAAGAACAAGATTTTTATAAATTCGATCTTATATTAGCTATGGATTCACAGAATCTTAAAGACTTAGAGCGTATTAGAGAATCGGCCGTACAAAACAATCCAAACAAACGTATTGGTCGTTTAGCGCTTATGAGTGGCGAAGATATTAGCTACCTTAATCAAGATGTGCCAGATCCTTATTATGGCGGTGAAGACGGTTTTGAAGAAGTTATTAAGATGGTAGAATCATCTGTGGATGCATGGATAGATGTCTGGAAAAATTAACTACTTTTATATCATAGCTTTACTTAGCTAAACTAGATCATTCCTAAACTGGAGCGTTGCAAATTTAGTTCAGTGCTAATCCAAAATATACTAGCTTGGTATAGTCGTTGCATAATGTTATAAAATAAACGCTTTATTAGTTTTATAACTATTTGAATAATTCTTGGTTAAATTTTTTACGTTTATTTATTTACATACTTTTTATTTGTTAAGCATCTAATAGTTAACGTTCGCACCTTATTGTAAAACGTTACTTTTGATTAAGCTTACCTAGTCAACTGCTGAGCTATACTATGTCTTTAAAGACACAGAATCATGTTAATTTAATGCCATTTAATACCATGCGCTTGTCATGTTTGGCAGATAAACTGATAACTTTAAAAGATGAATCAGACATTGAAGCCGTATTTGAAACCTATCATCAATCAAAGTCTTCCACCTTTATACTTTCGGGCGGTAGTAATTTAATCCTACCCTCAAAGTTAAATGCAGTGGTCATACATCCAGATCTTAAAGGTCTGCATATAGTAAACAACACCCAAGATTATATTGATATTGAAGTAATGAGCGGTGAGAACTGGCATGAAATGATCGTACATACTGTCAATCAAGGGTGGTATGGACTTGAAAACTTAGCCCTTATCCCAGGACTTGTGGGCGCATCCCCTGTTCAAAATATAGGTGCCTATGGGGTGCAACTTGAAGATTGTATTACCCATGTCAAAGCGTTTCATATACCAAGCCTTCGTTGGTATCAACTTTCCACTGATGACTGTGAGTTTGATTATCGCAATAGCAAATTTAAACGTGAATCTGGTGACTGGCTCATCTCTCGTGTCGGCATTAGGTTACATAAAGACACTCGTAAAATCAATGCTAACTACGGTGATGTTTCCAAGTTGGCTTTAGAGCTAGCCCACACCAATTCGCGGGCCACGCCTACCCCACTTGATGTTATGAACGCAATTATCACTATTCGTCAATCTAAGTTACCTGACCCAAGCATTTTACCTAATTGCGGTAGTTATTTTAAGAATCCTATCATTGATAACACTCACTATCTAAATCTAAAGACTAAATATCCAACTATCGTGGGTTATCCTATAGATAACGATCACACAAAAGTTGCTGCAGGATGGCTAATTGACACCGCAGGCTTAAAAGGTAGAGGAATAGAACCTATCTTAACGCATACCAAACAGGCTTTGGTACTGGTTAATCACAGCACAGAGAATAATGTACCAGCAGACCAGTCCGATATTTTAGCCACGCAGCAATTTATTCAACGGGCTATTCAGCAAAAATTTGATATTGCTTTGGAACGTGAGCCTGTATGGGTAGATACGTTAGGCAATCAGAGCAGTTGTTAACCCAATTTAAGATTATTGTAGATTAGGGGCTGTATAGAATTGATTCATGGAACTGGCAGAGGCTATTTTTTAGGCAATATGCAGGGTAATTTTCGCAGCTTAGTCGTTCTAAGTTAGATCCCTTAATTATTGAATGTCCCAATATATTGGCATAAAATAGCTCTACCCCCCTCTCGAGCATAGCTCTCGCCTTGCGAACGGGCAAAGCAGTGCTTTGCTCGAGAACCGTTCACAAGGCTGATCCTAAAATTGCCACAAACGTTGTTGTAAACCTAGCTAAGGTCCAATACGCTTAGGGCATTATCGGCGGTTTACGACTAGTTTGGAACACAGCTTGGATTAATTGGTAACTATCAGCAGTCCTAATTAAGCAATTCTATACAGTCCCTAATATATTGGTACCCTATTCAATGCGTAAGCTGCTAAAACAAACTATTAATATGATCGTGAGATTCACCTTCACTGCTTTATTAATAGGACTCATCGTTATGATCAGCTATTATACGCCTATCTTCTCAGCAGTAGGCTTAAGGATATTAAACGCCCTACCCGTACCGCATGTGGCTCATCGTAGTAAATCTATTATACATCCAGCCGCAATTAGCATATCTGGCAATAATGATGCCGCACCTACCCCTGATACGTCGACAAGTAATGCTATTGATATAGACCTTACATTTAATCATCAGCCAACTGCCTATGTGGTACTTGGTGGCGGGCTTACCGAAGCAAATCGTGAAACTAGTCGCGACGATATTTATGAGCCCATTAACAATAAAAATAATAAAGGCAATGACGCTGGTACTAATAATACATCGCTAGAAATTAAGTCAAATACCCGCCAAATTAAATCTTCAATTTCATCCTCTAATACGTCAAACGTAATGACTACTAATGAGGATGAGTCTCAAAAACATTCACCCCTACCCTCTACTCTGCGTCATCCTCAGACCAACAATATCGTGCTTAACGAGTACAGCTTAATACGTATGCATACGGTAATGAGGCACTATAATAAAAACCCCTTGCCTATCGTATTGACAGGAGTAGAGGCAGCATGGATGCAAGATTGGCTCAAAAGTTACGGTATTGACAATACAATAACCGAAAATGCCAGTATGAATACCTGCGAAAATGCACGCTTTACCGCAAAACGACTTAATCTGGAAGATGTATTTTTAATTACAGATGCGTATCATATGCCACGCGCTCGGCGCCAGTTTGCCCTAAATCACATCCATACCTCACCGATTCCTTCTAAACTTCCATTTAATAAAGGCTGGCTTGACCCAATCAATAACGCACAACATTCCAGACGTACCGTATATGAATTAGCCGCTTATACACGTGATGTGTTTTTTCCGCAAAAAAACTGCCGTACAGCGAATGAAGTTAGCTTTGATACCCTACGACGTAGCCGAAAACCTGACAGCTTAAAGACTTTTTAGCATGTATACATTTTAGTAACCTTAATCAAGAGCCAATACACTGCTTTTATCCTAAACCATTGGGTTGTCTAAACTAAGACGCATGTGTTTAAAAAAACGGTATAATAGCTATCTGTTTATAAAACTTACCTATAAGATTTAATTTTAAATTTTGAAAAAAGTTAGGTTTTATTCATAAAGATTATGAATGTCGTATGTCGCATGACTTAAACAAGGTGGCTTGATATGGTCAGTATATATTTGCTAATTCCGCTTAGTTTGATGCTTTTTGTGGTTGGTATTTGGGCCGTGCGCTTTGCGGTTAAATCTAATCAATTCGACGACTTAGACAATGCAGCACAACGGGTAATCCTTGACGACAAGCAAGATCGTCGTCAATCTTTAAGCAAAACACCTGTTACTAAGGCCAAACCTACCTCTACAAATCAGTCTAAAGATAATGCATCGATTGAAACGTCAAAAGATAAAGATGTCGGCGATACCCGTTTTTAAGACTTTATTGAGTCTATTTTAGTTTATATACACCCAAAACGATTTGGGTGAATTTATAGGGTAATTAAACTCGGTCAACACCTCTCAAAGCATTTCATAATCTAATTTTTCAGCTTATAACGCATTATTTCATTACCTTCATTATATTGGATACCTACATGACTATTTCTCTTTTGGTCGCGGCGTTTGCCATGGGTTTTTTTGGATCACCACATTGTCTAGGCATGTGCGGCGGCTTGGTAACAGCATTCGGTTTATCCATGAAAGAGGTTAGCCCAGCTAAAAAACGTGGACTTATTGCAACTTATCATCTGGGTCGTCTATTGAGTTATTCGGCTTTAGGCATTATTGCAAGCTTAATAGGCATTGCCGTTTTACAACCAATAATGGTGGGCAATAGTCTACCTAGAATTCTACTCGGTGCTGTTTTAGTTTTTATTGGTTTTAGCATGTTAGGTTTGCCATATCTTAGCAGTCTTGAAAAGATAGGCATGCGGTTATGGCAAAAGCTTTCACCGCTGCGTCAAAAGGTCTTTCCAATTTCAAGCTTTCCTAGAGCGTTATCCGCAGGCCTGCTTTGGGGGTTCTTGCCATGTGGTTTAGTTTATGGTGCTTTATTATTAGCAGTTGTCGGTAATGACTTAGTAACAGGCGCTTTATTAATGTTTGTTTTTGGATTAGGTACCGTCCCTATGCTGGTAGCGACGCACGAGACTGTGGGCTGGTTACGTAAGCAAATTGGACGATTTAGATTGCGTCAATTAAATGGCGTGATTATGATTTTATCAGGCCTAGCCGTTGTCTTTATTCCAATGTTAATGATACAAATGGGTGGACATGGCGCGCATTCTGCACATGCCAATTCGAATCGTTCCATGAATCATTCTATGGATCATCATTCAGTTACAGCGCAGACAACTGATGAGCTTAAGGTACACAATATGCAGTATGATGCCGCTCACCATAACACTGACAATGCTATATCCGATTCAGAACATCAGCATTTAAATCATCAGCTTTCAGAATCGCAACAGACGCCTGAACATTCAGAACACAGCAATAATTCAGAACACAGCAATCATTCTAAACCTATGTATGATGAACCATCGCATTCAGAGCACATGACGCATTAATAATGTCGAGCCCTTGGGCCATGCCCTAGTATTAGCTAAACTGTTCTACTTTAACTTTTGTATCTAAATGCGCTTCGAGGGCAGGTAAATTAAACGCATCATCTTCACTGACGAAACTGATACTAATGCCTGTTTGACCTGCCCGTCCCGTACGCCCTATACGGTGGACATAATCATCGGGTTGGTCCGGTAGGGTATAATTAATGACATGGCTCACATCGTCAACATGGATACCACGCCCTGCGACATCGGTCGCCACCAAAACTTTGGCCTTACCATTTTTGAACTTATCTAAATAACGTTCTCGTTTATTCTGATCCACATCACCAGATAGCATCACTACATTAAAATCAGCGCCTAAGCGGTTGAATAATCGCTTAACTTGATCTTTACGGTTCGAGAAAACAATAACTTTATCCACATCATTTGAGTGTAGTATAGTAGTTAATACTTTAAACTTATCTGCTTCAGTGGTGAGATAGAACTTCTGCTCAACAAGATCGCTTGTTTTATGTTCAGGTTCAATCTCAACGAAAACAGGATTAAGTAGCCACTTGTAAGCTAAATTCATGACATCTTGATTAAACGTTGCAGAAAATAATAAGCTTTGACGATCTGTAGTGTCCGGCATATAGCGGATGATACGTTTGATATCAGGAATAAAGCCCATATCTAGCATTCTGTCCGCTTCATCCAGCACAAATGCCTCTATCCTATCTAGGAAAATATGGCTTTTTTGAATTAAATCAATCAGTCGACCTGGTGTTGCAATTAAGATATCTGTATATCCTTTATTTAATTCTGATAGCTGCTTTTCATAATCAATACCACCCATTAGACAGACACTATGTAGCTCTGTGTGCTTCGTTAATAATAGGGCGTCCTCAAAAATCTGATTTGCAAGCTCACGCGTAGGTGCCAATATCAATGCCCTTGGTTCACCCAGATATCTTGCTTCATTTTCTTCAAAAGGTCTTTTTAATAGGGTTTCTATGATGGTAATCAAGAAAGTGGCTGTCTTACCTGTGCCTGTTTGCGCTTGACCTATCGCGTCCTGTCCAGCTAAAGTATAAGGTAATATTTTGGCTTGAATCGGGGTCAGCTCCTTAAATCCTAAATCTTCCACGGCTTCTAAAATACTGTGACTTATTCCTAAATCTTCAAATCTTAAGAACGTATCCATTATATTTCCTTTATATTGTTAGAATTGTGAGTTATAAATTATAAGTTATGAATTAAGGATTAAGTGTTATGAGTTACGAGTTATGAGTTGAAAATTATTTGGATTAATTTAGCTCAATATTAGGGCGTGTGGAACATTCTATCTATAAATTCTTGCAATTTTCAGTAGCCGTTAGTAATAACCATTATTAATAACCATTTGCAATAACTATCTGCAATAACCATCTATAATAACCATAAAAAAACCGATGCTATAATCCCAAGTACGATAATACTTGAATTAAATGCATCGGTCATTATTGTTAAAATATATCTAACAAATATAATTAAGTAAATTGACTATTTACTCTGAAATATACTATTTAAAAATTTACAATTTTGTCGCTTTAAGATTAAGCGTCTAATTTGGTAACTTCTTCAGCTTGCAAGCCTTTTTCACCTTCAGTCACAGTAAATTCTACCTTTTGACCATCTTGTAGTGAACGATAACCATCACCTTGAATGGCACGGAAATGTACGAAGATATCTTCGCCACTTTCACGTTGAATGAACCCGAATCCTTTTGAATCATTAAACCACTTAACAGTACCTTGCTCGCGAGCTGACATAATGTATATCCTAAAAACTTAATAAAAAAATTGAATTAGACCAGGAGTAATTAGACTAAATGCTAACTATTAACTGACTAGTACGATAATATGGTAAACCCATATGATAATACGACCAAGCCTAAATTTAATTAATAAGTTGATTCTATTTTGTATAGATGACTTATTACTGTAACAATATAGACACGTTTATTATCTAAAACTAATCATATCACGCCCTATAGCTAACACAAAGTATTTTAACAATTATTTCACATTTGATATTGACTAACGCGTCCTATTGCTCTAGATATATTTGTAATCATTATACTTTTGCTATTTAATCACTTTTAAAATGTGTATTCTATTATTTGTATTTTATATATCAAATCATACAATTTAATCTAATATTTATTGTACCAATAAATTTACTTATAAAAACGACATGCTCTCTAGCACGATAAAATTCTAGAAAATTACTAAATTAACTCTTAAAACCCGCTATTTGATGGAATATAAATGTCTACGACTCAGCCTCATACGAACCTTTCTACCGAGCCTAAACGAATACTGATTATAAATGGTCCTAATCTAAATTTATTGGGTTTGCGTGAACCAGATATATATGGCTCCACCACACTTAAAGATATTGAAATTCGGCTAAATCTAACCGCAGCTAAACATAATGTTGAAGTCATATGTTTTCAGTCAAATAGTGAAAGCGAATTAATTGATAAAATCCAATATCATGGTCTACTGGCTGATAAAAAAGATTCAATTGATGCTGTGATTATTAATCCTGCGGCCTTCACCCATACCTCCATTGGTATACGAGATGCTCTCATAGCTATTGACAAGCCTTTTGTAGAAGTGCATCTGTCAAATATACACGCGCGCGAACCGTTTAGAACGCATTCTTATTTTAGTGATCGTGCTGAGGGGGTAATTTGTGGATTAGGACACCGAGGGTATGACATGGCGCTTAATTATTTTATAGGGTCTAAGTACATTATTTAGACTATAACTGATAAAAAACAACATAGTTATTCTTAAACTCTATTAAGATTATATGATTGATTAAGTATATTGGTTTAAGATTAAAAGGCAGTAAAGTATGGCAACATCGAGTAAACGCTTTATGAAGCTTGCAGGTATGACAGCTAGCATTGCAGGTAAAGCTGCTAAAAACTCCTTCAAAAGCTTATCAATTGATGAGGAAAAACGCGCTCACGCACGCTCTCAAATGATGCAAGAAGTTGGTATTCAAATCGCTGAGACACTAGGCGAGATGAAAGGTGCCGTCATGAAGGTGGGTCAAATAGCGTCTCAATACAAAGACGTGTTTCCACCTGAAGTAGCAACTGCTTTAGAGAAGCTACAAAAAGATGCGCCTGCTATGTCTTATGGCTTGATTAAAGCCCAAGTAGAGCGTGAACTAGGTACACCTATTGATGAGGCTTATAGCAACTTTGACACCGTGCCTTTTGCGGCAGCCTCAATAGGACAAGTACATAAAGCGACACTACCTAACGGTCAAAATGTTGTGGTTAAAGTGCAATATCCCGATGTGGATAAAAATTGTGATAGCGACTTAAAACAAGTCCGTTTGGCACTGAAGATGGCGGGCGTATTAAATATGAGCCGTGAGCTACAAGACCAGATATTTAATGAGATTCGAAACAGTTTAAAAGATGAATTGGACTATATTAAAGAAGCTCATAATTTAGCGATATTTGGTGCTTTTCATGCCGATGATTCAGGATTAATCATACCTAAAGTTATAAAAAGCCATTCGACAAGACGCATATTGACCTTAACGGAGGAGATGGGTGAACCACTTAGCGTGGCTCAAACTTGGGACAATGATATCAAACAAAAAATAGCCACCCAACTCTTTCACTTTAGCGCCGGTCAAATATTTGAATTGTACCGTATGCATTGTGACCCGCATCCAGGTAATTTTGCATTTAGGGAAGATGGTAGTGTCATTGCATACGACTTCGGCGGAATACGTAGTTACAGTGATGCTGAAATTCAATTATTCAGACGCTTTGCTCGTCATGCTTTAAGGGGTGATGTGACCGCTTTGGAGCAGGACTTAGTCACATTAGGGGTACGCCGTGAAGATGATGTCACTATCCCTGGCGAATTTTATCAAGACTGGTTAGCAGTCGGTCTAAAACCATTATCCATACCCCCGTATCACAAAGGGGATTTTAACTTTGCTAATAGCGGGGTTCATAAAGAGGCGATTGACCTTGCAAAAAAAGGACTCAAATATTATAAGCAATTTCAGCCCTCTGCCACGACGATGATGCTGGATAGAACCGTGTCTGGCCAGTATTGGAATTTGGTTAACTTGGGGGTAGAAATAGACCTTAGTCCTTTAGTTAAAGAATACATTGATTATTAAAGTCTGTTAATCGTATCGCATCTTATCGGATAATTTATTAATAAACTACTAATTTTATTAAACTACTAACTCCACTAAATTTTCTAATTTTTTCAGTCTAAAAGGTACATATTGGGCAGTTTATAACTTGGTTGTACCTAAGTTTAGTTTGAGTCATTGAGCGTCCATCCCATAGCAATAACTCCCCCTTTAAAACATTCTTGCGCAGACCTAAGTACTGTAAGGCAGCATTGGCTTGTAGGTTACCCATTATCGTTGTTGTGCTTGCCAGTACACCTGAATTTGAGCAATTTCTTTGTTCTGATTCTGCATCTTGAGCGCTGAGTGTTGTCCCAAAGACACAGTAATAGCACCCTGTATTTTTATAAGGCTCATAAAGGGCAAGCTGCCCTGACATACCTATTGCAGATGCGGATAATAGTGGTATGCTATTAGCAACACTATAGGTATTTAATAGTTCTCTAATCTCAAAATTATCTGTGCAATCCAATATTAGAGTATTTTGGTTGGTTTCAATTTTTGCGTTGAGCTCATCTTTTATATTGTTGTCTTTAATACGTTGAATAGAAAAACTAACCGCCGTGAATTCATTAATTTCACGTAGTGATTGATACGCTACTTCTGCTTTATACTTGCCAACGTCTTTTTGCATAAATAAGGTTTGGCGTTGTAAATTGCTGATCTCTATCATATCATCATCTATAATATGTAACGATCCTATCCCCGCTCGGGTTAAGGTTTCAGAAACAGGACATCCCAGCCCTCCTGCCCCAATTATAATAACGATACTTGATTTAAGACGTTGTTGAGCATCTATATCCCATTCATTTAATAGAACTTGGCGTGAATAGCGCAGTAACTCTTCATCACTTAAAGCGGATGTCAACTCGCAGGCTTTGTCTTTATTTAAACTCACTTTTTTATCCAACCTATATACTTATATTTTTGTAACTGTCTAAGCTTATAGTCAAAGATTATAGTCTTAGCATGACTTAACCACTCATTATACTAAGATTTTATATTTGAGCATGAAACATTTTAAATGACATTATATTACATTTGATAATAATTATCGTTTACATTCAAATAACTTTGTTTTATAATGCATTCTTTACATGAACAAATGCAAAAATTAAATAAATATAAATTTTAAGTTTTATCAATAATAAAAACATATAACTATTATAATCCTCAACCTTTGCAATATTCGTTTATTGCAAAGGTTTTTTGTTAAATAAACGCCTAAAAGTTTATGAAATGAGCGAGGTAGACGTTAATATAAACATTCATTTTAAATATATCTTTAGAGTGTCCTATGCTTCAGATCCAATCCCCTAACGAGCAGCCTTCATCACCACACCCACTTTTAAACTTATCATTTAGAATATTTTTTAGTGCCGGCGCAGTCTTTGCTATTGTATCCATGTTGCTATGGACATTTGTGTTTATGGGAAAGACTCAAATTGATGTGACTCATATTAATCCATTTTATTGGCATGCGCATGAAATGCTATATGGTTACGCATTAGCTATTATTGCAGGCTTTTTATTAACTGCTGTAAAAACATGGACGGGCATTATGATGCCCTATGGGTATCGATTGGGTGCGATATTTAGCTGTTGGTGTATTGCTCGAATTGGCTGGGCAGCTTTGGGATTAGGAATTGGTTCAGCAAGTGTCTGGCTATATATCGCTATGCTGTTTGACTTACTGTTCATAGTTTTATGCGCATGGACGGTTATTAAAGCTATATTTGCCGTAAAACAATATCGTCAAATGGGCATTATCTCCAAATTAATATTACTAACTATAGGTAATGCTTTGTGCTACTGGGGTATTTTAAGTAAGGATCAAGATTACTTACGTATTGGGGTATATTTGGGCTTGTACCTTGTCATGGGCATTGTACTAACCATTGGTCGCCGTGTGGTACCCTTCTTTATAGCGCGAGGACTAAGTTTCGATAGTGATGAAGACATAGCGATTAAAAATAGCAAAGTATTAGATGTGCTGAGTTTGGTTTCATTTTTAGTATTTAGCATTGCAGACGTATTTTATCCATATCCATATCTTGTGACTATTAGTGCAAGTATGGTGGCTATTGTTAATTTATTTAGATTGATGGGTTGGTACCATTATAGGCTATGGCAAAAGCCTTTGCTTTGGTCATTATTTGTGGCTTTTTTAGGCATGTGTATTAGTTTTATACTATTTGCAGTTCAACCTTGGATGAGATTTAGCCACAGCATCGCCGTTCACGCGCTGGCTGTATCTGGTGTGGGTATGATGACCGTATCCATGATGTCACGCGTGTCTTTAGGTCATAATGGACGTAGTATTTATACGCCGCCTAACACTTTAAATTATACTTTTATACTTATGGTTCTAGTCTTTGTTTTTAGAGTCATCATGCCATTAGTATTTATAGAAAATTATATAATGTGGATAATGATTGCCCAAACGTTGTGGATAATGTGTTTCGTACTATTCTGTATCAGTTACTTGCCTATACTGTCTAAAAAAAGAGAAGATGGTTTGTTCGGTTAAATTTATATTTTATACACTGGTACTTCTAGTTTATATGGTTGCTGGATTAGAGTTTGCTCTTTAACATTCGGATTAAAATGAGACTATTCATAACCGTTTATAATAGTTTATAAAATCAACTCAGTCCTGTTCTAAACAGCGATCCGACTATGACAAAACTTACGGATAATAAAGTCACGGTTAAAATATGTATGGCAAAAAAGTTAAGCCTATCAACTGATAACGTTGGAATTACTCTAAACCGAGCATGAAGAGCAACAAGTATAGTGAGTAACAATATGCTTAGCTTTAATACGATCAACTTACTAATATCATTGTTCAAACCAAACCACATTGATAGTTCGGGCATCATTTTATACGCCATCCATAGTCCAGTTAGTATTTGAAGTATTAAGGCTGGCATGCCAACCTTTTCAAACTGCGCTTCAAATGCCATTAGATTAGATAATTCTTTATTTTTAAGCGCTTTAGGTAGAATTACGATTGACAATATTAAGTGACCACCAGTCCATACAGCTGCGCCTAATAAATGAGCGACCAATACATAATTAATCATGCTTTTATAACCTGTGGGTAAGTAAATGCAATGGTGGTTTTATAAATTTTATAAATATAATTATGATAACTTTCAACATTTTTAGATGTAATATTATATCAAATCTTTAAATTACCCTGTCGAGAAAAATGAATGCAAACGCGAACAAAAGTAGGGTCAGTAAGTTTGATAAAGATAGGTTGTTTTTTAGGAAAGGTATTAGATAGCAATAGATTGTATGCGTTTGACCAACTATAGCGATTATGCTTTACGCACCCTAATGTATTTAACCATAGTCCCAAAACAGGGAGAGTTAGCGACTATAACTAATATTGCGAATAGTTATCGTATTTCGAGAAGTCACCTCACTAAAATTATTCATCATCTGGCCAAACTTGGATACATACAGAGTATACGGGGCAAAAATGGGGGCATTCGTTTATTTAAAGACCCTAAAGACATCAACCTAGGTGAGGTAATTCGTCATACTGAGGCTGACTTTTATGTGGTACCCTGCTTTGAATATCAAACCAATAAGCCTAGCTATTTGTCAGAGAACTTAATATCTGATAAATCTTCAATAGCTTCTAAAACTTCAATAGCGTCCAAACCATCACCAAGCTCTAATACTTCAACTAAACTATCCATTAGATCAACTACTGAACAGTGTGAAATTAGCCCCGTATGCAAACTTAAATATGTATTTGAAGAAGCAACCCAAGCTTTCATTCAAGTGATACTAAGTTATACTTTAGCTGACATCGTCGCAAATGAAAAAGATTTAATTGAAATATTAAAGCTCAATGGTACTAACGAATAGCTATAGTAAGAATCTATAGACATAGAATTATAAAATAATTATAGAATAACCGAACTTAACATCTACTTGCGTAAGCTTCAAGGGATTGAGAACGTAACTGTTTAGTAGATAGATATCTTTACTAGAGACACCAATCAACTATTACATAACACTGTCCACAAAAAAACCCTAGATAACTTAATACCTAGGGTTGAAACTTTGTTTAAAAAACTAGTTTTAAATATGGCGCAGCGGACGGGACTCGAACCCGCGACCCCCGGCGTGACAGGCCGGTATTCTAACCAACTGAACTACCGCTGCTTAGGTCGTATAACTATATTAAGCCACTTTGCCATTAGTATAAATAGCAATAAGTGGTGGGTGATGACGGATTCGAACCGCCGACATTCTGCGTGTAAGGCAGACGCTCTACCAACTGAGCTAATCACCCTAAGAACCATTAAAAATTGAACTGCAATTTTAGGTTCGCAAGAGCCAAACTGCGCTTTATTAAAGCTAAGTTCCCGCTCTGTGGATGTGTATTATATAGAATTAAGATTTGGTGTCAAACATTATTTAAAAATTAATTAGGTTTTAAATGTGTTGTATTCACTTTGATCAATATGCAATTAAATACACAACCCTCAATTTATGCTGATATTAACGCTCTCCTAAACCTTCTGATAAAGTTTTGGTAATAGGCTTAGTTAAGTACGACAATACTGTACGCTCCATAGCCTTAATATCCACACTAGCCGTCATACCTGGCTTAATAACAATCTCGTCACCACGATCCGCAAACTCAGCTTTACCAATCT
The DNA here is from genome assembly GCF_057396255.1 of Psychrobacter sp. CX21. NCBI lineage: Bacteria > Pseudomonadati > Pseudomonadota > Gammaproteobacteria > Moraxellales > Moraxellaceae > Psychrobacter > Psychrobacter sp. CX21. The sequence continues at coordinate 98,768 of NZ_JBXYJG010000009.1, forward strand.
TAATCAATACTCTGTAGTAAGGCTCCTCTCCTTTTGGAGTCTTTTCAATTAGGGTATCTGGACTGATATAGATCACAGTACCATTCATCGCACCAAAAATTGAGAAATCGTAGGCATCTAGTTTGACAGAAGCAGCTTGACCTTCTTTAACATAAGCAATATCAGCGGGGCTCACTTGAGCTTGAACGATAAGATCACTGCTAGTAGGCAGTAATTCCATAATCACTTCACCAGGTTTAACCACACCACCGATTGTTGTAACATTGATGCTATTAACCTTACCATCTTGGGGAGATAATAAGCGTTTTTCTTCAAGGACCTGGGCCCGATCGCGCATCTGCTCAAGCTCAGCATCAAGATCTTCTTGAGCTTTGGTGATTTCAGCTTGAGCTTCCTCAAAGTATTTATTTTGTTTGTTATTTATTTGAGCTTCTAAATCAGCTACTTGACGACGTAATTTAATCACATCCGCTTGGCTAACATCTCCATGAACCAATAAAGGCTCGTTCATTTTAAGTTCTTGATTGGCAAGAACCAGCATTTTTTCTAACGATGAAACTTCTTCATTGATAGCTTGCCTTCTACGGTTATAAAGCTCAGTCTGATTTCGCACATAGTCAGGATATTTGTCCATCCCTTCAGGAAACTCGAGACGACGGTCAAATATTTCAGCTTGTAGTCTTGCTACTTTGGCTTGTAGTGCGGCAATTTTGGTCGCTGAGTTATCCACGGCTGCCTGAGCACGTTCATCTTCCAATACGACCAACAATTGGCCTTTTTCAACATCATCACCCTCTGATACTAAAATATCGGTTAAAACCCCACCTTCAGATGCTTGAACTTCTTGAGTTCTATCACTTGCAATAACAGTTGCTTTGGCGCGTGTTACCTGATCAATCTTAGCAAAAGAAGCCCAAATCAAAAGTATGATAATGCCAGCTACGGCAATCCATATACTTAAACGAGCCCGGCCAACTTTAGGTTTCGTTGGTTTGTATTGGTAGTCAGACATGTTTACTTCTCTTCCATTTTAGGTTTTACAACAATATTTTTTGAAATCCGAGGCTTATCTATTTTAACGCTGTTTGGATTGGCTTGGGTGGCAGTATTTTGTGCAATTGTATCAGTTTTGGTCGCATTAATTTTTATTGAGTGATTTGTTGATGTGCTACTTTTTTCAGCAGCCGATTGACTATTAGTACCAATATTACTACCGCTATTGGCTTGCTTTTCTGAGACTGCTTTAATCTCAACTTTTGGTTTTGGTGCTGCTTTTGATTTATTAGGTGTAGCAGCTCGCGCGCCACCTTGTCCAGCATTACCTTGTCCAGCATTACCTTGTCCAGCACCCTTTATAACAGAGCCAGATACTCCAGTTTTAGCTGGATTTGTAACATTACTAGTCTTAGTCGTCGTTTGCTTTGCAGAATTCGCAGTTGCTGGAGTAATAGATATTTTATTAATTCTATTTTTGCTATTAGCGGAGTCTGCTGACGCGCGTGACTGATTGGAATTATTACTAGGACCTTTGCTTTGAGGGGTTTGCGGTTCATTCGGATTGGGTGGCGTGGCCGGAGAATCCGCTAAAGTTTTTTGACCTGCATTTACATTCTTTAATTTCGAAAGCGCGCCCTCTTTCTTGGCTTGCTCTTTTTGCATAAGCTGTTCAAGTACGGCATCTTTTGCACCATCCATAACGATCTTATGATTATCCATAATAATGATGCGATCAACCAAATCTAGCAGGGCAGTTTTATGTGTAGACACAACGAAAGTTTGTCCATCTTTTAGCTCTTCTCGTAATACTTGAAGACAGCGCTGTTCCTGTCGATTATCCATCGAAGCGGTGGGCTCATCAATTAACATCACTGAAGGTTTGGTCAATAATAAGCGTGTAAAGGCCACTAATTGTTTTTGACCGCCTGATAATCCGCGCCCCCCTTCACTGATGGGCAAATCAAGTCCACTTGAATGATTGGCTACTAAATTAATTAGTCCTGTTTTCTGTAATGCGTCATATAGCACATCATCTTTAGGTGCAGGCATACCAATGAGCAGGTTTTCACGTAAGGTGCCTTGAAACAATCGGTGATCTTGTTGCAAATAACCCACTTGCTCACTCAGTGCTTCACGGCTAATTTGCTGAATATCTAATCCATCAAGCAACAATCGTCCAGAGGTTGGCGCATACAATCCTGATAGGAGTTTTAATAATGTGGATTTGCCTGAACCAATTGGACCTAACACTGCTATTCTTTCACCAGGTTGAATCACTAATTTTTCAACGGTAATTGCGGGACGATCATTATCAGCATAATTGAACACTAAATTATCACATTGATAATGTCCTCTAATTTTAGTTGGAGATAACGGATAGTTGACCCCATGGTTGTCTTGTTCTAAGGCAAAAATTGCCTCAATCATACTCTTAGCAGCTTTTGCATGCGAATACTGAACAAGCAGATTAGGGATGGCCATCACAGGTGCTAATACCCTCCCCCCCAAAATAGAACAAGCAATCAAACCACCCATGGTCATATCACCATTCATTACGACAAATGCACCCGTAATGACGATACCTACATAACTGGCCTGTTGTAGCATTTGTGAGAAATAACTTAAGTTGTCATTGGCATGCTTCATATCCAAATCATTTTTGATTGTGACATTCATGACATCTAACCAACGTGATAAGAACTTCCAGCTACCAGAACCAGCTTTTATTGTTTCAACGCCTTCTACTGTCTCTACCAACAAACCCGTCTTATAGTAGGACGCCGAAGCGCCTTCAGCAGCAATAGTATCAATCTTCTTTCTGGCGCTTAAACCCATAGTAATCGCAATAGCGGCTGCGATAATTGGGATCAAAGCCACTACGGGAGCACCAATGTAGGCAATCAATACTAAGAAGATGATCGTCATTGGTAAATCAACCAAACCAAATAAGGTACTTGCCGTAAAGAAACTTCGTACTTGTTCATAGCCTCTTAATTGAGCAGCCATTGATCCCACAGATCCTGGCATCTGGTCGATACGAACGCGTAAAAGACGTTGAAAGACTTCACGAGATAAATATTGATCTAAGCCGACAACTACCTTATCCATAATTCGAGAACGTGCAAACTTCATGAATGCTTCGAATAATATAAATAACGCCACCCCACTCGCTAAAATAACTAAGGTGCTCACTGCACGAGTAGGAATAACGCGGTCATAGACTTGTAATGAGAATAACGAGACCGCCAAGGCAAGGAAGTTGATGAGAAATGAAGCAACTACGGCTTCGATAACCACACCTTTATAATTAAATAAGTCTTTTTTCAATAGGTCAGTAAAAGAAGCCGTGCGTTTTAATATATGATCATCTTTGAGTCGTAAACGTAGTATTAGATTAATATCTGAGGTTTGTACAGAATGGTTATGAGTTTCTTGACGTAAGTTCCAGGCACCTTGAGGCGTTTGACCATCCAAAACACCCCATCCGTAACGTTTGTGATAGGCTAAAAGTGGCATAAAAGCTGGATCTGGCTGCTCTAATATTTCAGGCGCCTCTTCAATACCAAGTCCATTTAATACTCTAACTATACCGCCCAGAGTATTGATACCTCTACCTTCTTTGTTGGCTCTAGCAGTATCTTGTTTGCGTATAACATCTTGTAGTCGAATGTTATCGATAGGATACCCTTGATGCCCAAGCATATGTTTTAAGGCATCTGCAAGTGTTAGAGCTGTCGACTGTTCAGGGGTATTAACGACTAGGTCCCCTTGTGATTCCAAACCATCACCTTCATTATAATTTGATGTATTTTGGTTATCATTCATAATATCTACTTATAATTATTAAAATTGCTAACTCGTGAGTATTGAATAATAGTTTTATAGGCTTATCATCGGTATTTTTCAAACAATGCGTTTGATTAAGGTTCATATCTGAATGAGTATTAACAATACTTTGTATAAGCTAATACAAGCTTAGGCTATTCTTCCTCAAATAAAATAATTGTATCATCATTTATAATTTGTACGTCTGTATAATTTACTTTTCGACCGACGGTTTGGCTACTATTTACACTGCTACTTTCACCCACACTTTCAATAGATGCATCCGTATCTATAGTCGGTTCAACAGCGGAATCAGATTCAACATAAATAGCCGTCTCAGGCTCTACATAACCATATACCTTATCATCACCTTGAATGACTTCACTATTACTATTAGCAAATGGGCGATTAAGCGAGCTTCGATCTACGTCTATCCAATCTTTAACGGTATCTGTGACTTTGAACAATTTAACAGGCTCTCGATTACGCTCAAACTGCTGCCAAGGCATCAGTCCAAAATCGACTTGCAGTTTATAAAAAGAAGCCAAAATATCAGCACGCACTTGGACGAGCTGTATTTCATAGCCACTAAGTTCTCTGACTGCGTTTAAAACCTCTAACCAAGATTTACGACCTGCTTTAAATTGGCGCTGGTAAGAGCTAACAACGATTTGTGCGCCTGCTACCGCCGCGATCAAAGCCTGTTCTCGGCTTTTTGCGCTATTAAATTGTTGAAATTGAATTTGAATGTCTTCCATGACATCACGGCGTGCGGCTTCTTGATTCTGAATGAGACTATTGACTCTTGCTTGAGATGCACGAGTTAAGGCAAAGTTAGAAAACCCTGCGCCTGGTTGATAGTTTAAACCCACATAAAACTGACCATCATCTTCACTTTCATCATGATCGTATGTGTGTTTATATTCAGCAAAGACAGTGGGATATTTTGCAGCATTTTGCGCTTTAACTTCTTGTTTGGCGGCTTCAATTTGAAAGAATTCTCTGACAACTGACGGATTGTAGAAACTATTGTCGCCAAATGCCAATTGCTCAAAATTCAAAGACGATTCTATAGCTCTATCGGACAATACTTTAAGTTTAGGAACGTTATACTCACTTCCTTTAGTAATTGGACGACCAATAATTTGTTCCAAACGTGCTGCCGCAATTCGCTGCTGCTCAACAGCCGCTTCATAAGCATTTTGCTCTTGTAGAATACGATTACCAACTAAATCAAGCTCAATACGTGCAGATACGCCTTGATTAACACGGCGTTTCATCATTTGTTCAAAGTTATATAGTTGCTCTAATGTGCCTACATAAACGCGCTGCTGGGCAACAGCAGTTATATAAGTTTGCCATGCTTCAATGGTAGTTTTTGCAACTTGGTTCTGTTGCTCAAACACATACTCGATGGCCGCTTTGTCATCAAATATTGCTTGATTGACATTAGCTGTTAACTGACCCCCCGTCCATAAAGGTTGTCTAAGAGCAACCTCAGAGACAATATCATTGTTATCATCATAATTAGTGGTAAAGCTTGGCGTGGGTAGCACATTTAACTTAGCGGCAGTGACCCCTTCTGCGGTGGCGTCACGTTCAGCGCGCGCAGCTCCTACCAAGGGATGCGTCTCAATCGCCTGTGAAATTAATGTATTAACCGTAACATCAGTTAAAGAAGTATCAGCATAAGCTGTTGCAGCTACGCCTGTCATAAAGCTTAAAGATAATATAATTTTCTTAGTTATATGACTATTTCCGGTTTTTGATCTAAGTATCATAATTCTGTGAACTTATTTAATTAAGGTTAATACATAATGAGGTTAATATACTTATTTAAGAACATAATCTAGCGATAAGAATCTATAAGTATTACTTAACGAATGATTTAATTATATGATTTTACATCAATTGATTTGAAATTGTTGACCAATACCAATACAAAGCAAATTAAATAGGGTTTAAATATATGTAATATTTTTTAAACAGTTTAAACGACTAAGAAGATAAATTAAACCAGTTATGCTAATTTTAATAAATTCAATTATTAATTTTTATCATACTATCTTCAATTTAAATAAAATTATTCCAGTTAAACTAAATTTAATCTATATTTATCTCTGACTTAAAGTACGACGTTATAATAATTCCAAAGCTTCATTTTTAGACCCTTCAGAATTTTTAGTCACTCTCAAAACCTCTTCTAAAGATGTTTTTCCTTTAAGAACCTTTTTTAAGCCATCATCACGTATTGAAGGCGTTAGTTTCCTAGCATATTCTTCTAATAGAAACTCTGCAGAACCGCTATGAATCATACGCCGTAATGTGTCATCAACGGGCACGACTTCGTATATTGCGGTACGCCCCTTATAACCTGAATGATTGCATGACTCGCACCCCACAGATATGGGTAATAATAAGGTATTGTCTGACTTATTACGTAAATTTATTAATTCAGGCTGGTGATGTTTAATATTAGCAAACAATTCAGCTTGGACTGGATCAGCTGATTTCCATGTATGGCAATGCGGGCACAATGTGCGTACCAAACGCTGAGCGACTACTCCGATTAATGATGAGGATAATAAGAATGGCTCAACGCCCATATCTTGCAGGCGAGTCATTGCACCAATGGCGGTATTGGTATGTAAGGTGGATAAAACAAGATGACCTGTTAGCGATGCCTGCACGGCAATTTCAGCGGTTTCTAAATCACGTATCTCACCAACCATAACCACATCTGGATCTTGGCGTAGCATGGCGCGTAAACTTCGAGCAAAAGTCATGTCTACTTTTGTATTGACCTGAGTTTGACCAATGCCATCAAGTTGAAATTCGATTGGATCTTCTGCGGTTAAAATATTTCGCGTTTGATCATTTAAGTCGGTTAATGCCGCATATAGGGTAGTAGTTTTACCAGAACCTGTGGGGCCCGTCACCAATATTATTCCATGAGGTCTATATATGAGCTTTCTGAGCTGTTCGTAGTCTTTGTCATCTAACCCAAGGTAGGTCATGTTTAGGCGTCCTGCCTGCTTATCAAGCAAACGCATAACTACGCGCTCGCCAAAGCTTGAAGGTAGTGTAGATACCCTAACATCAACCTCTCGTCCTGCTAAACGCAAACTAATACGCCCATCTTGCGGTATGCGCTTTTCAGCAATATCGAGCTTGGCCATAACTTTTATACGTGACACTAAAAGCGGCGCCAATTGACGTTTTGGACTCACTATTTCTTTAAGCTCTCCATCTACTCTAAAGCGCACGGATAATCTTTTTTCGAACGTTTCAATATGTATGTCTGAAGCGTTTAGGCGAATGGCTTCAGATAATAGGGCGTTAATCAGTCGAATAATAGGAGCATCATCTTGGCTATCCATTAAATCCTCAGTTTCAGGCACACTTTCGGCCAAACTAACCAAATCTGGATGATCTTCAAGCCCTGCCGCAATATGCTGCGACTCTCCTGTATTGCTGGCATATGCCGTGTTCATTTTTTGCTCAAGCTCAGTACCACTGACACTAACGAGGTCAGGCTTCATTCCGCCACTTTGACTTGAGACGAAATGAATGGCTTCATTAATTGCATTAACGGGTGTGGCTTCTGTAAACAAGAGTGTTGGAGAAACCGTCACATCGATAGAAGGAACTAATAAAATTTGATGACGTTTGGCGAAACCATAGGGTAAAAATGACATGATTTAATTACTTATTTTGATGAAATACCCGACTACAACAGAAGAATTTACACACAACTAGACTCGGTATAAATAAAAAAGACTTGATATAAATAAATAGTATCATAGTGCAATTTATTCATTGAAATCTTTTAAGACTTCTCCAATGGTATGAAATGAGCCACATACTAAGATCAAATCCTCAGCTGTCGTATTCTTTATGACTGCGTCTCGAGCATGAGGCAGTGACTCATACTCTATCACACTAGATTGACCATATTGTTTCAATACTTTGAGTAAGCATTCTACAGAAGCCGCTCGTGGATGATCAATCTGGGCGATGTGCCATTGTTTAATTTCTATATGACTGTTTACCAATAGATTTACGACTTGCGCAATGTCTTTATCCTCAAGCATCGAAAATACTAAATGCAAGCTTGAAGCTGGGTAAGTTTGTTTGTGCTGTTCCCACAATGGAGCAAATTGGTCTAACAGAAACTCCATGCCACGCTCATTATGAGCCACATCAAACACCCAGTTACGATTGGCAATGTGCCTATTGTCAAAGCGTCCTGCTAATGAAACTTCTGCTAAAGCAGACTCGATGTGCTGCTGGGTAATATTAAGTTGGCTTGCTAATAATGCCGATATAGCATTGGTAGTATTGACTAAGGATAACACAGGTTTTGGTAATTGCATGGTAATGTGAGCACTGCTAAATAGCCATTTTTCGGCTTGACTACTTTTATCTGCTTGACTACTTTTATCACCTTGATTGCTTTTATCAGCATGATTGCTCTTGTCACCTAGATCGATAAAACTATAGTCTTTATCAAATTGATAACAGGTATTATGACCGTCTTTTATTTTGACGGTTACAGAATCAGGCATATCCGTTTCACCATAAATTAAAGGAATAGAGTCACGTAATATGCCTGCCTTCTCGTACCCTATCTTTTCTCGATTATCCCCAAGCCAATCCACATGATCGATACCTATATTGGTAATAACTGCCAAATCAGGATCAATAATATTCACCACATCCAAGCGCCCACCAAGGCCTACCTCTAGCACCCACACATCACAATTGGCCTGAGCAAAAATTAGCATGGCGGCTAGTGTCGTCATCTCAAAAAACGATAACGTTAAATTGCACTCAAGCCGAGCTTTTTCAACCTCGTAAATTGCATCAACTAAGACCTGATCACCTACAGGCTCACCATTGATACGCACTCGTTCATTAAAATCTATAATGTGCGGAGATTGATACAATGCGGTTTTATAGCCAGCATGTTGGCATACCTCACTGATCACTGCCGTCGTTGACCCTTTTCCATTGGTGCCAGCAACCGTAAATACATAAGCATCTTGTTTGGCGCTTTGGATTAACCCTAACGTATCAGCAACAGGAATGACACGAGACAGCCCCATATCAATGGCAGATACGTGAATTTGCTGTATATAATTAAGCCAATCCGATAACGAACTGGCTTGGTTTGGAGTAATAACAGGCGGTATGGTCACAGATTTTCTCGGTAAGATAAATAAGGCGTCGATTATGTTAAATATGGCTTAATAAATCAAATTGGCAATGTATTAATAATAAGTGAGCTTAGCAAGTAAACGATAAATGGTATCGTTAACTTGATGACGGTGGACAACTTGATCGATAACCCCGTGATCTAGTAAGTATTCAGCACGCTGAAAAGGCTCATCAAGCGTTTCTCGTACTGTCTGTTCAATAACGCGTTTACCAGCAAAACCTATCATTGCTTTAGGCTCAGCAATATGAATATCACCAAGCATAGCCAGTGATGCGGTGACCCCGCCATAAACTGGATTGGTCAAAACCACAATATAGGGCACACTGGCAAGACGCAATCGCTCAATGGCCGCCGCTGTTCGTGCCATTTGCATTAAGGATAAAAGCCCCTCTTGCATTCGAGCGCCGCCTGACGCAGCAAAACAAATCAAAGGGATTTTTTTATCTAGTGCAGTTTCTGCAGCTGCTACAAACCTATCACCTACGACTGAGCCCATAGACCCCCCCATAAAGCGAAAATCAAAAGCACAAGAGACAACGTGCATATCTCGAAGCTTTCCTTCAAGTACAATAAGAGCTTCCGTTTCATGTGTCTTGGCTTGCATAGATGCTAAGCGTTGTGGATAAGGTTTACTATCAACGAAGCTTAAGGGATCGCCCGTACTAAACTGTTGACCCAGTTCATTATCAACCTGATCTAAAAAACCAGTCAACCGCTCACGCGCTGTCATAGCAAGGTGATAGTCACAGTGAGGACAAACGTAGCTATTAAATATAAGTGCCGTGTTCGTAGTCATCGAATGACACTGCGGGCATTGGGTCGAAGGTTCTGTTTCAACCGCTGTTAATTGGGGCAGACTATTTTTGTGTACGGTAGGTACAGGACGTCCTAGCCATCCATCAGATGAAGAAGCCGGCTTCACCTTATCTTTAGCAGATTTTAATTCTGATTGTAGGTCAGTATCATTCACAATTTTTGTCATAGTCTTATTTAGCCAATTACAAGTCGAGTGATCTGTCTAATAGTCTAACTATTTTAGATAGGTTTAGTAGTTTAAAAACTAATGGTTTAATAGCATTTTGGTTGAATACTCTAACTTAGCCAATATAGTTCAATATAGTCGGCGAACTTATAAAGAGTCACGGTGTTAACCTCGTTAAGCCTACCCAAGTAGTACTTGCACTCGGTTGCCTTGTGACTACTTTAAAGTTCTTTGACTATAAAACTGCTATCAATAAAACTACTATAAGCTATCCAACGCACCACGCAATTCATCCATCGTCGCCATCATCTTCGCTTGAGCGTCGCTAATTGCATCTTTATCGCTGTCTACGCTCAATCCTTCAAACTGTTTTACCAGCGCACTACCAACAATCACGCCATCAGCATGTTGACCAACCGCTTTAGCAGACTCGCCACTATTAATACCAAAGCCGACACATACTGGCAAATCCGTCTCTGCTTTTATCGCTTGCACTTGTTTGCCAACGTCATCCGTATCTAAGGTAGCAGAACCGGTCACCCCTTTTAGCGACACATAGTAGATATAACCACTACAATGGGTCATGACCTGTTTGCGTCTTTGTTGCAATGTGGTTGGTGATAATAAAAATATCTCATTCATCGCATGGTCAGATAAATACTGGGTAAATGTACCTGCCTCCGCTGGCGGTAAATCCACCATCAATAACCCATCTACCCCAGCCTCTTCACACAGCTTTGTAAAGTTGTCATACCCGATAATCTCAACTGGGTTTAGATATCCCATTAAAATAATAGGCGTATCAGAGTCGGTTTTTCGAAACGCTTTTACCATCTCAATCGCTTGGCGGGTACTCGTGCCGCCAGCTAGCGCTCGCTCGCCAGCAGTTGCTACCGTAGGACCATCTGCCATAGGGTCAGAAAATGGTAAGCCGACCTCTATCATATCGGCGCCGTGCTTAACAAGATCATGTAGTAAGCCAACAAACGTATCGGGTGCAGGGTCGCCTGCCATGACGTAAGGAATTAATGCTTTTTTGTTTTGGGCTTTTAAGTCTTGGAAGGTTTTTTCTATTCGGGTCATTATTTTCTCTATAAAATCTAGTAATTAATATTCTAAATGCTTTAGTGTGGATTTAACTTGGCTCAGTCACTACAATATCTAATGCATGAGCTATCTTTTGCGCATTCTTATCGAAGGTTAATAGACTGGCATTATCATACTGACTAACTTGATAAGCAATGACGCCATCGGCAAAGTCACCACCAGACTTTAAAAAATCTAAACCTACGCTTACTTCATCAACGTTTAAAGTAAAGTTTTCTTTTGATAGCAAAGTTTCGATTAAATCAATCAATTCTGAACGCTTAACTTTGAATGAGTTTCGTAAAAACCAAATAACTTCATTCAGTACATACGTAGGTATTTTAAACTCTGATGACGCATCAGATAACAAACGAGACGCTATTTCACTTTGGTGTACGTCATCATTTAGTAAATAGCGTAACATGACATTGGTATCAACAACGTAAATCATTGACCTTTACCTGCCATTGCTCGCTTAGTAATACCTTGAGTGATGGCATCATTGATTTGCTCATCTGTTACCCTCTGAGTCACATAATGAGCAAACATACCAGAAAGTTTATCAGATTGACTATCCACGTAGTCGGAAGCGTCTTGGTTAGGCTTTGATATTACCTCAACTTGCTTTTTGGGCAAACGAGACAATAATTCTAAAACCTTATCGACCGCCTCATCATCAACTCTTAAAGTTATCGTTTGCATAACCCCTCTCAAAAAAACCTCTAACAAGCAAGGTTTAAAGCGTATATCACATCTGAAAGCTAAACTAATAATGTGAATAAGTGTAGACGCTACAAGCTGTAGGTCTAGCCAGTTTGAACCAAGTCAAAAACAATTAGGACAGTTTTTAAAATGGTCACTCTAAAGCTCAAACCCTTCTGCCTGCATCACAGAATGCAAATCCTTATCACCACGACCCGACATATTCACAATAATCGTCTGCTCAGGGGTCATCGTCTTCGCAAGCTCTAATCCATACCACACTGCATGTGCCGACTCCAGCGCAGGGATAATCCCTTCTTTACGGGTCACCTCATGAAAGCCCTTAAGTGCCTGTTTATCGGTGCAACCGACATACTCGACCCGCTCAATATCTTTCAAAAAACTATGTTCAGGGCCAACACCGGGGTAATCTAATCCTGCTGAAATCGAATGCGTCTCTTGAATCTGACCATCATCATCTGCCATCAAATACGTACGGTTGCCGTGCAATACCCCGACACGACCTTTTGCGAGCGGCGCAGAATGACGAAGCGTCTCCAAACCATCACCCGTTGCCTCAACGCCATAAATTTTCACGTCGCTGTCATTTAAAAAGTCATAAAACAGACCAATCGCATTCGAGCCACCGCCCACACACGCCACCAGCGCGTCAGGCAACTTACCTGTCTTCTCTAAATGCTGTAATCTAGCCTCTTTACCTATAATCGCTTGAAAATCACGCACAAGCAAAGGATAAGGATGCGGACCGGCACACGTGCCAATAATATAATAGGTTGTATCGACATTGGTTACCCAATCGCGCATCGCCTCATTCATCGCATCTTTTAGGGTACGTGAACCCGAGGTTACTGGCACAACCTTAGTACCCAACAATCGCATACGATACACGTTCATCTTTTGACGCTCTACATCATCAGCGCCCATATACACAATGCACTCAAGCCCTAAACGTGCTGCAATTGTTGCTGTTGCCACACCATGTTGCCCTGCGCCCGTCTCAGCGATAATACGTTTCTTACCGCTCATCTTAGCGAGTAGCGCCTGACCAATCGTATTATTTATCTTATGTGCGCCTGTGTGGCTCAAATCTTCACGTTTAAAATAAATCTGCGCACCTCCTTGCTCATCACTCAAACGTTTTGCATGATACAACGGCGTCGGACGACCCACATAATTTACCAAATCATTATGATACTCTTCCCAAAACTTCGGGTCTTGTTTCACCTGATAATACAGCGTCTCAAGCTCCTCTAGCGCCGCCATCAAGGTCTCGGACACAAAGCGCCCACCATGAATCCCAAAATGACCACTAGCATCAGGATACTGATTAAAATCGGTCACATTGTCTAAAGGCATATCATCAGGTACTTCATCCCTGTTTGTATCATCACGGGGCGGTACATTGTTAAAATTATTCATAAACGCTCACTTTAATTCTTTGAATTTAATATAGCTAAGATATTCAATATTAATTTACATTATTTTAGGTTAAACGTTGCCATCGGTCACGTTTGCCAGCTTTAATTAACATTGCCATTTTGATGCCTTCTCAAGTGGATAGATTCAAGCTTATTAGGCTTATAAAAGCTTATATCTAATTTTCATTTATATGTAGGTGTAGTTTATAGTGTATAGCGCTCAAGCACAATTATGTTCCTGTAGTCTTTGATGTTGTAACTACTTGCGCTTTACTCTACTAGCTTGGTTAACGTTAGGGTAGGCTGGAATGATACTTTGAAGCTTAAACTTGCAGAATTCTTTACTCATCCTTTGGCTCTCGCACCTCGACGTTAAGCTACTTCGTTTTGAAAAACATTTCATTTTATTAACTATTAATATTAACAACTACGAGGACAATTTATGAATAGCATTCTTCAGATCATCATATTCATAATCTTCATTCCATTCAAATGCACGATCTATTAAGATATTCAAAATCTCTAGCACGACTAACTTTTGTTCTGCACTAAGTAAGTGCGCCGTTATTAAAACAACCCTAGAAACACAAGGAATGTCTTTAGCATTATCCTCGTAGTCATAGTATTCTAACGCCCATAATAAACAACACGGTAATACAAATTTCACCCCTTGAGCATCCATAAAACCAATAGCAGACATAGGGTAGAAATGTTTATGCCATTCAGTGTCTCTTGATTGATGACTATTAAAGTAAATATTCTCCCAGTAATCGTGCTCATCTAAGCGACGCATTGCTCTACATTCATCACTATCTCTAGGATAATAATCATCAATAGCTGTGGCCTCAAAAAATCCAACGCCCTCTTCTAGTTTTGTATCTAGAAAAGCTCTAATCAGATTAATAACCAATGCCTCTAACTTTGGCGAATAATCGCAATATCTACTACGCTTACAAAAGGAGCGAAACTCAATAAGTATCTTTCTTAGTCGCTGTTCATCTTCAATAGTTAAGTTATCTTGCATATTAGTTATAGTTAAGCTACGCTCGCTTCTCCAAAAACCCACAAATACCGTCATTTGGTAAGCAGTTAATTAGGACTGGTTGAGAATCAAAATTACATGGATTTATACCAGTCCATGCTTCGCAAATACCAATAACATGTTCCTCATCGAAAAACGAAATAATCTCATCGTTACTTTTCACTCTATCACTCCAGATTACTTCATTAGCTTCATCTTCATCTAAGCCTGATAAATCTAAATAGTTTAATTTGCTTTCTTCAGAAGTTTGTAAACCAACATTCTTCCACACATCTCCACAACTAGAGACAAAGTACCGTACTACTTTATTATCAACAACATGTTTCCAAGCAACGTAGTCACTGCAACTCGCCTAGCCTAGCAGGATAACCGCTTCAATCGAGGCTAAACCGCACCTCCACTGTAACCCTTACTCAAAACAACAAGTATTGTAATGTGAGTGATAACTAACGGCTTATGACTACACTAAGTTAGTCAGTTGTAAACAGTATTTTTAGTTGAAAAAGCTAGCACATCTCTATACTAGTATCCTTCTATAAATGATGATCTAACAAGCCAACCTATAGCCTTTAAAAATCATTAGCTTCTTTGATAATTGGTATAGCTTGATTCAAATAATTGTCCCAATAGGCATTTTGTCTATTATTATCGCTGATATTACTCAAAAAAGACTGACAATCAGTAGATGAAACATCAACTTCATTACCTTGTATAAGAAAGTTCAGTCCTTTAACCATATGCAAAGTATTAATCTCTATGGCGTTTAAATTACCTGCATCATTTGTTAAAGGATTAACTTCCTCCCACAATGTATCTGTTTTAATTATACGTTCATACAGTTCTGGTTTTTCTTCATAAAACAGACTCATAGCCCGTTCTAAAATTTGATTACTAACATTTGGATCATTAGCTCTACAGTTGTATGCAAATGATTTAATAACTCTAAACATTAGATTGGCTTTAAATAAGTCATAGTCTATGTCACTCACTTGAATGTCATTAATTTCTCTGTAAAATGGATTTGCATTATCAAAGGTTAACTTATTATTTACAGATTGAGCTCCAGCGCAACAAGGTATGCAAAATAAACCAATAACAACCAATTTTTTAATTTTAACTAATGAATCAATCATGACTTATTTCCTATAAAAATAATATAGTAGGCATAGGTTGGACTAAATATATCTAATCCCCTCACTAAAAACTCCTTATCTTTTCCAAATCCTCAACCCCTCTAGCAAACTCAATTCCGCCACTCATATCCATCGTTTAAGTGGGCAGATTGAACGCATGACCATTGAATACTATCTAAATCCGCACCAACCCCATCTTTAAGCCAAAAGGACGGAAAATTTGATTTAGCGTTTCAACACTATAATTGCCCTTATCATTTTCAACGTCTGATAACGTTTTGCGAGATACTTTTACCATTTGTGCAAACTCATCTTGTTTGATGCCTAATATTTGCACACGTAATATTTTTAGTGCCTCGCCTTGAGATAAGGCATTATCCTCAAGGCATTTAATCACTCTGTCCCTCGCCTTAGTACGACTCAAACCATCAAGATTAGGCTTAATATGCGATGCTCGTTGTCTATGACTATGTATTAAATCACTTTCCAATAAATTATTAGACATGTTTAGTTCTTACCCCAATCAAATCAACCGCCATTGGTGTAATTCATAAGCTAAATATCGGTATTATGATAAATATATCACTCACTAATAACATATTTAGTTATTAATGACACTTATATCACACTATATTTAGTAGAGAGTAAGTGAAATTATAATGGTTCTCATGCTTATGAAACAAGCCGAGGATTAGCATAGGGCGTCTACAAACGCCCTCATCCTGCCCAAATCCTTAACCCCTTTTGCCGATTCAATACCGCCACTCACATCTACCGCTTGAATGGGCAAATTCTGTTTACCGATATCACTTACGTTATTAGGGTTAAGCCCGCCAGCTAGAATAATTGGTAAACTCGCCTTTTTTGGCACCAGCGACCAATCAAAGCGATGCCCCGTGCCACCATACGCATCTTTATGATACGCATCTAATAAAATACTGCTTGCGCCCGCTTTGGCATACTCATCGATTTGCGCTTTTATACTGTCTATCGTTTGGGTTTGTTTATCAATCCGTAACGCTTTAATCCAGCGTTTATTTACCCGATCTGCAAGCCGTTGGCAGTCTCTTGCCGTTTCATCACCATGAAATTGAATCACATCAAAATGCGTCGTATTTGCTAATATGACTAATTCTTCCTCACCCATATTCACCACCAATGCCACCACGCTAACAAATGCTGGTACATGCTTGATTAACGCTTTAGCTTGTTTGGCAGTCACTGCTCTCGGGCTTGGTGGATAAAACACAAAACCGAGCGCATCAACACCTAATTCAACGGCATTGTTTACATCCTCTTGTCGTGTCAATCCACAGAATTTAACCTGCATGGCGTTTATATTCCTTTTCATTATCACTATTCATGTTTTACATAATTCAATAGTTAAAGAAACTTAATCCTAGCATACTCTAAGCATTTTATGATGACCGACATAACCGAACTTATTTAAATAAAGATTTTAAACGGTTATAAGCGACTGGTAATTATTTAGAAATTGTCTGGCTCTACCTTCAGACGATTCAAAAATGATTACCAGTCGTAATATAATCTGGTTATGCAAAAGTTAAATAACTTTCTCCTTAATGACTTAACAAAGGTAAACTATGACCTCTGATACCTCTCCACACCCAAAAAACTATCTAATTTGGTTTCGCCGAGACCTACGCCTGCAAGATAATACGGCACTAACCATGTTATTTGATGATGTGAACCAAACCTTAAACTACGACTGCAAATCTCCTAACATACAAACTGCTTACACAAAAATTTCAGCGTTATACACCGTTACACCAAGCCAATGGCTTGAACATGATATGTCACTGGCACAAATGGACTTTATTTTTAGAACCCTAAAACAGCTTGCCAGCACGTTGTTTAACAAGTTAGGAATTTTGCTACAATTGATTTATGCAGACACTTATAACGACAGCATCGACGATATCGAACAGCTTTGTATTACACAACATATTACGCACCTATTCGCTAATATTGAATATGAAGTCAACGAACAAAACCGTGACGAAGCATTGACAACCAAACTCGCCAAACACAATATAGAATTTAACCGTTATCACGACCAATGTATCTTGCCACCCAATACGGTCAAGACCAATGACGATACCATGTATAAGGTCTTCACGCCGTTTTATAAAAAATGGCAATCCATTATCGACGCCAGCCCTATTCAAGTCTATCCTATGCCAAAAACCATTGATGATTTATCGAACAACTTCAGTAAAGACAGTGCTAAAAATGATTTAGCGCAACTATTAGAAAACATTGACAACTATCATCAGCAATCACTAGAGCGATTTAAATCTCATTATGAGCTAGAACAATCCGCAGTCGATGAGCTTTTAAAGCATACTCACCAAGATTACCCCGCAGGCGAGAATTTTGCTCGCAGACGCTTTGAGAGCTTTATCAAAGAGGACATTGGCGATTACAATACCGCTCGCGATAAACCTGCCTTAATGGCAACCAGCCAAATGTCTGCCTATTTAACGGTCGGTAGCATTAGCGCACGCCTTTGTTATCAGCAAGCTAGT
Source organism: Psychrobacter sp. CX21 (assembly GCF_057396255.1). Lineage (NCBI taxonomy): Bacteria > Pseudomonadati > Pseudomonadota > Gammaproteobacteria > Moraxellales > Moraxellaceae > Psychrobacter > Psychrobacter sp. CX21. Next base: position 116,744 of record NZ_JBXYJG010000009.1, read on the forward strand.
GAATTATTGATGGATGATGACACACCGCAAACGGATGTAGAACGTTGGATAAGTGAGCTGGCATGGCGAGATTTTTACCGTCATGTTATCCATAACCGCCCTGATATCGTTAAAGGCAAAGCCTATAAAATAGACACCGATAAAAAGATAGATTGGTCATACGATGTGGCGGATTTTAAAACGTGGTGCGATGGCGAAACAGGCGTACCACTCGTTGATGCTGCAATGCGTTGCCTGAATCAAACAGGCTTTATGCACAACCGCTTACGCATGGTGACTGCGATGTTTTTAAGCAAAGATTTACTGATTGACTGGCGACTCGGTGAGCGTTATTTTATGCAACAGCTGATAGATGGTGACTTTGTGTCTAATAACGGTGGATGGCAATGGAGCGCCTCAACGGGGGTTGATGCCTCGCCCTATTTTCGAATTATGAACCCCTTTAGCCAAGCCAAAACGCATGATGAAGATGCGGTATTTATCAAAACGTGGCTACCAGAATTAAAAGACGTTCCAGCTAAAATCTTGCACGATGAAAACAAGCTGCGCAATGTCTTCAAAAAGAATGGAGAGTTTGGGCATATCGATTATCCTGAGCCTATGGTTGAGCATAAACACGCGAGACTTTATGCTATTAAGCAATTTAAGAATTAAGCTAATACCTTCTTAACTCTAAAGCAAACGCTATACCGTTTGAACCAAGTGTGGCTACGGGCGGCTTTTTACCTGACCACTAAATTCATAAAAGAGTTCATTTTGTGTTTAAAAGTACTCTCAATAATTTAGTGGTCAGGTTTAGCCACGATTGCAGCGGATATACTTGGCGTAGTAGAGCATTACGGGCGCTTAGCCAGTGGCGTTATCGAGGTAGCAGGAACGACACTGGATGTAGCGCCCGTCGCTCTACCAGCCAAGATAGGAGCGTAAAGATACCATCTTATATGTCAACTCAAATTACTATCAAATAGCAACTTGAGGTTTGTATTTGCTTTGGTGCTTTATCACACCATAGCAAATCTGTAATAACTTTCTCATACCTGCAATCAAAGCCACTTTTTTGCATTTTCCTCTCTTCAGCAGTCGCTCATATAGTTGCTTAACATCAGGATTGCAACTAATTGCAGATAAAGCACACATAAACAACTTCGATCGTAGGTTGCCATCCCCTTTTTTACTAATACGGCTTTTTCCTTTAAAGATTCCTGACTGTATATGTATAGGGGTTAATCCAACAAATGAGGCACATTGCGAAGCATCCTTAAAATCCTTAGATAGGAGTAGCGACAATACATTCGGTGCGACTGTCTTACCTATGCTTGGAATGCTAACTAGGTTGATAGCCTAACTTTAAGTCAGGATGATTACCTATGTGTTTATCTATTTTGGCTTGGATGATATCTATTTGTTCGTTATAAGTGTCTATCACTTGTTTTATAGACTGGGCGATATCGTTGTCATAGCTTTTTCTAGATTCAACTTTTTCTAGACGGTTGCTTTCTCGCTTTTTATCAGCCTTGAGCGTGTCTAAACGGTCTAGCAGATACTTGAGCTTTCTCACGTGCTCAGGTTCTGGCTGCCATGCTTTAGGGTGCCTTGTATAGGCGTATTGCGCGAGTACGTACGCGTCTTGTTTGTCGGTTTTGTGATGACTGCCGATGGCACCTGCAAATTGTTTGGCATATGCCGGATTAATAACGGATACTGTGTAGCCTTTACTGTGTAGATCATAGGCTAGGTTCTCATAGTATATGCCTGTGGCTTCCATGATGATAAGACATTCATCCGGTTTCTTGTTTGTGCTTTGCTTAGCTAGCCATTTGGTAAAGATTGCAAAGCCTTTTTCGTCATTAGTAAAGGTTTTGCTGTGGGCTTTGTTTTTAACTTTTTTACCTTCTTGGTTTAGCCATGTTGCGTCAAATTTAGCTTTGGATATGTCAATTCCAACGTATACTTGATAGGTCATTTCTTTGCATTTCCCTTGTGAATACAGTGTCTCTTAGTTTTATTTTCTAAGGCACTTTGATACCATTCAATCTAAAGAAATACAGGTAGAGGGCTTTATCTTTGCGTCGAGCTCTTTGGCTATAGCGGGATCACTAGCTCACTCTACCTGCTACCATAGCTAAGGTTAACACTTATCTATGGCTTTTTTAACATACAAGC